>NZ_JBEZZG010000022.1:0-165163 GCF_040639085.1 Nonomuraea sp. NPDC023979 | reverse complement strand
GTGGTGGTGAAGTCGGCAAACTCCACTACGCCCGGAGGTCTTCTATGTGATCAATCACCCGCGACCGCGTGTCACCAAGATCTTGGCCAAGTACATCTAGGCGGCCGAGGCGATGGTGGCGGAGCCGATCACCGTGGCGCCCGAGTAGAGCACCGCGGCCTGGCCCGCCGCCACCCCGGTCGCGGGCCGGTCGAGGTCGATGACCAGACCGCCGTCACGCTCCTCGAAGCGGCACCCGTAGACCTCGCCGTGCGCCCTGAGCTGGACGGTCAGCTCGCCGTCGGCCTCGGGGCCGTTCCACACCGGGCGCTCGCAGGAGATCGAGGTGACCTCCAGCGCCGAGCGGGGGCCGACGGTCACCGTGTTGGACACCGGCTCGATCGACAGCACGTAGCGCGGCCGGCCGTCGGGCGCGGGCCGGTCGATGCGCAGGCCCTTGCGCTGGCCGACGGTGAACCCGTGGGCGCCGTGGTGGCTGCCGACGACCTCGCCGCCCTCGTCGACGATCGGGCCCTCGGCCGAGCCGAGCCGCTTGGCCAGGAAGCCGCGCGTGTCGCCGTCGGCGATGAAGCAGATGTCGTGGCTGTCGGGCTTGTCGGCGACGGTCAGGCCGCGCCGGGCGGCCTCGGCGCGCACCTCGGCCTTGGTGGAGCCGCCCAGCGGGAAGATCGCGTGGCTGAGCTGCTCGCGGGTGAGCACGCCGAGCACGTACGACTGGTCCTTGCCGGCGTCGACGCTGCGCGAGAGCACGCCGTCGACGAGCTGGGCGTGGTGGCCGGTGGCGACGGCGTCGAAGCCGAGCGCCAGCGCCCGGTCGAGCACCGCCGCGAACTTGATCTTCTCGTTGCAGCGCAGGCACGGGTTGGGGGTGCGACCGGCCGCGTACTCGGCGACGAAGTCCTCCACCACGTCACGCTGGAAGCGCTCGGCCATGTCCCAGATGTAGAAAGGGATGCCGATCACGTCGGCGGCGCGGCGGGCGTCGCGCGAGTCCTCGACCGTGCAGCAGCCGCGCGCGCCCGTGCGGTGCGATTGCGGGTTGGCCGACAGGGCCAGATGCACACCGGTGACATCGTGACCGGCCTCGGCGATCCGCGCGGCGGCCACGGCTGAGTCGACGCCGCCCGACATGGCGGCAAGCACACGCATTCCCATGACCATCCCAGCGTACTTGCTGTGCGACCCGCGGCTGCCGTCTGGGAGTATCTACGGCATGCGACTGTTCGGGCGCAAGAACGGCGAGGACGACTCCGCCGAGCGCATCGCGGAATTCTGGCGGTGGTGGGAGGACGCCCGTCCCGGGCTCGACGCGAAGGTGGCCGCCGGCGACCGCGCCTCACTCGCCGAGACGCTGGCCCCGGCCGTCAGCGCGCTGCACTCCGGCCTGGTCTGCGAGCTGGCGCCGGGCCGCAACGCCGTCCACGCGCTGGTCGTGACCGCCGCCGGTGACGCCGAGCTGCGGCCGCTAGCCCACCGCTGGGCGCTGGCGGCGCCGCCTGCCGACCTGGTGTGGGAGTTCCACCCGTCGCGGCAGGCCAACCCGCAGGCGGGTGAGCTCACGCTGGAGGCGGGCGGTTACGAGCTCGGGGTGGGCAAGCTGGTGCTCGGGCTGCGGGTGCCGCGCGGCGCGCCCCGGGTCGACGTGTCGGCCTACCACCCGATCTTCGGCGAGCTGGACGACGACGCCCGGCTCGACGCGGCGCTGCTGGCGCTCGACGCGGTTCTCGGCGAGGACGACGTGGCCCGCTGGGTGGGCGAGATCACCGCGGTGACGTCCCAGCCGATCGACGCGGTGCCCGCCGTCCACCTGCCCGCCGTGGTGGCCGACCTGGCCGCGGAGTTCGACGGGGAGCAGTGGGTGGCTCTGGAGGGCAGGACGGCCGGGGGCAAGCCGCTGACGGCGGCGGCCCGCTTCCCGCTGCGGCCGGTCGACTACCCGCTCTACGACGAGCACCTGGCCGTCACCCTGCCCTACGCCGGCCGCGACGCGGGCAAGCTGCCCGCCGGTGACTCCGTCGAGGCGCTGCGCGACTTCGAGGAGCGGCTGTCGCGCGTCCCGGGCGCGTGGGTGCTGGCCGCCCACCTGAGCGCCGAGGGGCACCGGATCTTCCACCTCTACGCCGACCCGGCGGGCGAGGTGCGCGGTCAGGTCGAGGAGCTGGCCGCGACGTGGGGCGAGGGCAAGGCCCGCGTCGACGTCGCCACCGACCCCGCGTGGAGCGCGGTGGCGGCGTTCATCAGCTGAGGCCGGCCCGGCGGGCGCGTTCGACGGCCGCCGGGAGCACCTCGATCAGCCGGTCGACGTCTGCCTTGGTCGAGGTGTGGCCGAGCGTGAAGCGCAGCGAGCCGCGGGCCGCCGCCGCGTCGGCGCCCATCGCCAGCAGCACGTGTGACGGCTGGGCCACCCCGGCCGAGCAGGCCGACCCGGTCGAGCACTCCACGCCCCTGGCGTCGAGCAGCATGAGCAGCGCGTCGCCCTCGCAGCCGGGGAAGGAGAAGTGCGCGTTGCCGGGCAGGCGGTCGTCGGGGTCGCCGTTGAGCACGACGTCGGGGACGGCTCGCCGTACGCGCTCGATGAGGTCGTCGCGCAGGGCGGTGAGGCGGCGCTGCTGCTCGGCCTGCTCCTTGACGGCGGTGCGCACGGCGGCGGCGAGGCCGGCGATGGCGGGGGCGTCGAGGGTGCCGGAGCGCACGTCGCGCTCCTGGCCGCCGCCGTGCTGGACGGAGACCGGGGTGAGGCCCCTGGCCAGCAGCAGGGCGCCGACGCCCATCGGGCCGCCGATCTTGTGGCCGGTGAGGGTGAGCGCGTCGGCGCCGGACTCGGCGAACGACACCGGGAGCTGGCCGACGGCCTGGACGGCGTCGGTGTGGAACGGGATGCCGTGGTCGCGGGCGATCGCGGCCAGGACGTGGACCGGCTGGACGGTGCCGACCTCGTTGTTGGCCCACATGACGCTGATCATGGCGACGTCGTCGGGGTCGCGCTCGACGGCGGCGCGCAGCGTGTCGGGGTGGACGCGGCCGTGCTCGTCGACCGGCAGCAGCTCGACCTGGGCGGCCTGGCTGTCGGCCAGCCACTGGGCCGGGTCGAGGGCGGCGTGGTGCTCGACCGAGCTGATCAGCAGGCGCTGCCGGGGGCGGCGGGCCCAGTAGAGGCCCTTGATGGCGAGGTTGTCGGCCTCGGTGCCGCCGGAGGTGAACACGACCTCGCTGGGGCGGGCGCCGAGCGCGTCGGCGATGGTCTCGCGTGACTCCTCGACGACCCGGCGGACCTCGCGGCCGGCGGCGTGCAGGGAGGAGGCGTTGCCGACCCTGCCCAATTGCTCCGTCATGGCCTCGATCGCCTCGGGAAGCATGGGCGTGGTCGCCGCGTGATCAAGATAGGCCGACGGTCTGCTCACCCGGCTAGGGTATCTCGTTTGCTACTGTACCGTCCGGACGGTACAGTAGACGGCATGAGAAGGGACGAGCTGCTGGACGCCGCAGAGGATCTGCTCTGCGACCAGGGCTCGGCCGCGCTGACCCTGTCCGCCGTCGCCGACCGCGCCGGTGTGAGCAAGGGCGGCCTCCTCTACCATTTCGCGACCAAGGAAGCCCTGATCAAGGGCATGGTCGAGCGGCTGATCCAGGAGTTCGACGATCTCCTGGCCGCCCAGGACGACGCCACCTACACCGAGCGCTACCTCGGCGCCACGCTGGCCGCCGTCCGTCAGGGCAGGCTGCGACGATGGGCCGTCGTCACCGGCGCGTCGGGCAACATCTTCCTGCTCGCCCCGCTGCGTGAGGCGATGGCCCGATGGCACCGCGAAGAGCTCGCCGACGAGCCCGACCCGCTCGCCTCGCAGATCGTGCGCCTGGCCTGTGAAGGGCTCTGGGACGTGGCCAGCCACGAGCCGGAGCTCAACAGCGAGAGCGACCTGAGGGCCCTGGAGGCCCGCCTGCGGTCCATGCTCTGACCTTTCCCCCCTCTCCCTCCCCCCTTTTTCTCCTTTTCCGTTCGTTCCCGCCCGGCTCGCGCGAGCCGGGCTTTTGTGAGGTGCCTTATGACGCGCGACCTGAGGATGGCCCGGTACGGGGCGGTCCTCACCTTCGTCCTGGCCGGTCTGATGGTGGGCACGATGACCGTGCGCATCCCCGCGCTGACCGACAAGCTCCATCTGTCGGAATCCATGGTCGGCACCATCCTGCTCGTGTGGGGGCTGGGCGCGCTGGTGACCATGCAGTCGATGCGCCGCGTCATGGCCCGCGCCGGCAGCCGGACGGTGTTGCGCGTGGGCGGGCCGCTGACCGCGCTCAGCCTGGTGGGGGTGGCGTTCGCGCCCGACCTGCCGGTGCTGCTCGGCGCGGTGACGGTGTTCGGCATGGCGTTCGGCATGGTCGACATCGCCATGAACGCCCAGGGCTCCACGGTCGAGCGCGCCTACGGCCGGCCGCTGATGAACGGCATGCACGCCGGCTGGTGCGTCGGCGCGATCGCGGCGGGCGGCGTCGGCAGCCTGTCGATCGCGCTGGGCCTGTCGTTCACCGCCAACGTGGCGCTGGTCGGCCTGCTCGCGCTGCCCGTGATGATCGCCGTCGGCCGGACCTACCTGCCCGAGGCCCCCGTCGCCGAGGGCGCCACGGCGGCCCGCCGCCGCATGCCGCCGGTCGTCTACCTGCTCGGCGCGCTGATGTTCTTCGCGTTCATGGTCGAGGGCACGGTCGCCGACTGGAACGGCCTGTACATGCGCGACACGATGGGCGCCCCGGAGGCCGTGGCCGCGCTCGGCTACCCGATCTTCGAGCTGGGCATGCTGATCGCCCGGCTCACCGGTGACCGGCTGCGCTCCCGCTTCGGCGTGCGCGGCATGCTGACCGTCTCCGGGCTGGCCACGGCCGGGTTCTTCGCCGTCGTGCTGGCCGCGCCCGCCGCCGTGGTGGCGCTCGGCGCGGTGTTCTTCGTCGGCCTCGGCGTGGCGACGATCTCGCCGCTGACGCTCTCGCTGGCCGGCACCGCCACCCCCAACCCGGGCCCGGCGATCGCCCAGGCCGGGGCGATGGGCTACGCGGGCCTGCTGCTGGGCCCGGTGGTGATCGGCTTCCTGTCGGACGCCACCTCGCTGCGCACGGCGCTCGGCCTGGCCGTCGTGCTGGGCCTGCTGATCGCGGGCGCCGCCCGGTTCCTGCCCCGCCGGGAGAGCGCCGAGATCACCCCGCTGCCCACCAGGACCGAGCACGCGGCGGCCGCATGACAAATGTCACCGTCTGACCCCGCGATCCTCCCGGGAGATCGCTGAGAACGCACACTGCCGGGCGGGCCCCTCCGCCCGGCAGAGTGAGGTCCGTGAACACGACAGCGATCGAGGTGCGGGACCTGCACCAGAAGTACGGCGACTTCGAAGCGGTCAGGGGAATCGGCTTCGAGGTCGGCCGCGGCGAGCTGTACGCGCTGCTCGGCACCAACGGCGCGGGCAAGACGACCACGCTCGACGTGCTGGCCGGCTACGCGCCGCCGACGAGCGGCCAGGTGCGCGTGCTCGGCCACGACCCGATCGGCGAGCGCGCCGAGGTGCGCCACCGGATGGGCATCGTGCTCCAGGAGGCGGGCTTCTACAAGGACCTCACGGTCGCCGAGACCGTCGACGCCTGGCGCCGCTGGACCCCGAACGCCCTGCCCAGGGGCGAGGTGCTGGAGCGGGTCGGGCTCCCCCACCGGGCGGGCGTGCGCGTCTCCCAGCTCTCCGGCGGCGAGAAGCGGCGCCTGGACCTGGCGCTGGCCGTGCTCGGCCGGCCCGAGCTGCTCTTCCTCGACGAGCCCACGACCGGGCTGGACCCCGAGGCGCGGCGCAACGTGTGGGAGCTGATCCGCGACATGGTCGCCGAGGGCACCACCGTCCTGCTCACGACCCACTACCTGGACGAGGCCGAGCAGCTCGCGCAGCGCCTGGCCATCATGCACGGCGGCCGGATCGTCACCGAGGGGTCGCTGGCCGACGTGGTCGGCGGGCGCGGCACCCGTGTCACGTTCCGGCTGCCCGGCGTCCTGCCCGGCGACCTGCCGTACGTGCCGGGCACGGCCGGGCGCTCGGTGACGCTGAGCGGCGATGCGTACACGGTGGAGACCCACCAGCCGCAGGAGGACCTGCGGGTGCTGCTGAGCTGGGCGCACCAGCACGGCAGGGAGCTGGACGGCCTGGAGGTCCGCAGGCCGACGCTCGAAGAGATCTTCCTTGAGGTGGCAGCGGCGGAGAGGGTGGCGGCGTGAACTGGTTGTCGATGGTGTGGGCGCAGGCGCGGCTCAACCAGACGGTCCTGCTGAGGCAGCGTGGCATGGCGTTCACGGTCCTGCTGCTGCCGCTGTTCCTCGCGTTCGTCTACACGGGCGGCCCGCAGGGGGCCGAGATGGTGAACGGCGTGCCGGCCGGGGTGTTCGCGGCGGTGGGCGCGATCGCGGTGGTGCTGCCGTTCTCGTACATGACGATCGCCACCGCCGTGGTGGTGCGGCGCGAGGAGCGCGTCTACAAGCGGCTGCGCGGCAGCGCGCTGCCCACCAGCGCGATCTTCGCCGGTGACATCGTGCACGCGACCATCCTCGGGGCGGTCCAGGCGGTGATCATCCTGGTGTTCGCCATGGGCGTGGCCGGCGCGCCGATGCCGAGCAACATCCCGCTGCTGCTGCTCGCGTTCCTGCTGGGCGCCGCCGTGTTCGCCGCGCTGGCGATCGGCACGGCCGGGCTGATCCCCAACTACGAGGTGGCCCAGCTCGTGGCGCTGCCCGTGCTGTTCGTGAGCATGTTCGGCGCCGGGCTCATGTTCCCGGTGAGCGTGCTGCCCGAGTGGGGTCAGCGGGTCGCCGAGATGCTGCCGCTGTCGCCCATCGTGGCGATGATGCGCACCGCGATCCTGGGCCGCGACTTCGCCGCCGACGCCGCCCCCGCCGTGGGCTTCCTGGAGTCGTTCCAGGTGTCGGCCGTCGCGATCGGGATCGGCCTGCTGTGGATCGGCGTCGGCCTCTGGTCCACCCGCCGCTACTTCCGGTGGGATCCGCGCCGCGCATGACCGTCATAATGCGACGTGTGAGCACGCCCGTCGTCAGCACCAGGGTCATCGCCGGCGTGGCGGTGGCCCTGTTCGCCGCTCCCATGGTGTTCTCCCTGGCGTCGGCGGTCGTCGCCTTCTCCACCGGCACCGCGGGCCGGTGGTGGCCGCTCACGCTGGCGATCCTGCTGGTGACGCTCCTCACGGTCAGCTACGCGCGGGTGCTGTGGGCGGCCTTCCTGGGCCGGCTGACGTGGCGGCACCGCCTCGACGTGGCCGCGATCGCGGTGATCGCCTACGGGGTGCCACTGTTCGCCGGGGCCGGCTGGATCGGGCTGCCGATGGCGTTCATCTCGGTGGCGTCCGTGGTGTTCGTCCGGCCCGCCGTGACCTGGACCGTCACGCTCGCCGCGATCGCCGTCACGCCGGTGCTCATCCTCCTCATCGGGGTGCCGCTGCCGGTCGCCCTGCTGTACGGGCTGCTGGCCATGCCGACGATCGCGCCGATGACGTACGGGGTGGCCTGGCTCTGCCGCCTGATCGACGACCTGCGCGAGGCGCGGGCCGAGCTGGCGCGGCGGGCCGTGGACGAGGAGCGGCTGCGCTTCTCCCGCGACCTGCACGACACCCTCGGCCACACCCTGCACGCGATCGCGCTCCGCGCCGAGCTCGGCGAGCGGCTGGTCACGACCAGCCCGGAGCGGGCCGGCGCGGAGCTGGCCGAGATCCAGCGGATCGCCCGCACCTCCGTGCACGACGTGCGCGAGCTGGTGCGCGGCTACCGGGCCACGTCGCTGGCGACCGAGCTCGACGGCGTCGCCGCCGTGCTCGGCGCGGCCGGCATCCGCTGCGACAAGCCCGAGCTGCCCGCCGAACTGCCCGGCCACGTGCACGCGCCCCTCGGCTGGGTGGCGCGCGAGGCCGTCACCAACGTCCTGCGCCACAGCACCGCCACCTGGTGCGAGGTGACCGTCCACACCGAGGAGGGCAGCGTGCACCTGGAGATCGTCAACGACGGCGGCCCGAGCACCGGCCGCTTCAGCCGGGGCAACGGGCTGACCGGCCTGGCCGAGCGCATGAAGGCCGCCGGCGGCGCGCTGGAGGCCGAGTGCGGCGGCGGACGCTTCCGCATCACCGCGTCGGTGCCGCTGTGATCAAGCTGCTCCTCGCCGAGGACCACCACCTGGTACGGGGCGCGTTCGTGGCACTGCTGGGCACCGAGCCCGGCATCGAGGTGGTCGCCGAGACCGGCCGCGGCGACGAGGCCGTGCGCCTGGCCGTCGAGCTGCGTCCCGACGTGGCCATGCTCGACATCGACATGCCCGGCCTCGACGGCCTGGCCGCGGCCGAGCTGATCGGCGCGCAGGTGCCCGGCTGCCGCATCGTCATCGTCACCGGCCACGGCCGCCCTGGTTACCTGCGCCGGGCGATGGCGGCGGGCGTGCGCGGCTTCGTCGGCAAGGACAACCCGGCCACCACGCTGGCCAAGGTGATCAGGCAGGTGCACGACGGTGGCCGCTACATCGACCCCGAGCTGGCCGCCGACGCGCTGTCGAGCCAGGAGTGCCCGCTGACGCCCCGCGAGCTCGACACGCTCCGCGCCGCCTCCAGGGGCGCGCCGGTGTCGCGGATCGCCCGCCAGCTGAGCCTGTCGGAGGGCACGGTGCGCAACTACCTGTCCTCGGCGGTGACCAAGCTGGCCGTGGAGAACCGGCACGCCGCCGTCCGCCGGGCCCGGGACCTCGGCTGGCTCTGACACGACCGCCGGCTTCGTACGGTCGTTGGCTTTAATGTGATCATGGAGAGAAACGTCCGCTTCGACGTCGACGCCTACGTGGCGCGCGTCCGGTCCTCGCCGTGCTTCATCTGCGCCATCGTCGCTGGCGACCCGGCCTACGACGCGGAGGAGATCGTCTACGAGGACGAGCACCACCTGGCGTTCCTGAGCCGCTACCCGACGGTGCCCGGCTACGTGCTGGTGAGCCCCAAGGCCCATCTCGAACACGCGGTGCGCGACCTGGACGAGGACGCCTACCTGGCCCTGATGCGCGTGGTCAGGAAGGTGGCGCTGGCCGTGGAGGCCGTCGTGCCGTCGGAGCGCACCTACCTGCTGACGCTCGGCAGCCAGCAGGGCAACTCCCACCTGCACTGGCACATCGCGCCGCTGCCTCCGGGCACCCCGTACGAGCAGCAGCAGTTTTACGCGCTCATGTCGGAGAACGGCCTCATCCCATGGGCCCGGGAGCAGGCGGCCGACCTGGCGCGGCGGTTGAGAGAGCACCTGTGAGCGAACCGGCGGGCCCCCAGGTGGGGAGCCCGCCGGGTCCGGTCACTTGCGCTTGTTCACCTCTTCGGTGAGCTGCGGGACGATCTGGTGCAGGTCGCCCACGATGCCGTAGTCGGCCAGCTCGAAGATCGGCGCTTCCGGGTCCTTGTTGATCGCGACGATGGTCTTCGCGGTCTGCATGCCGGCCCGGTGCTGGATGGCGCCCGAGATGCCCGCGGCGATGTAGAGCTGCGGGGACACGGTCTTGCCGGTCTGGCCCACCTGGAACTGGTGGGGGTACCAGCCGGCGTCGGTCGCGGCGCGGGAGGCGCCGACGGCCGCGCCGAGCGAGTCGGCCAGGCCCTCGATGACGGAGAAGTTCTCCGCCGAGCCGACGCCGCGGCCGCCGGAGACCACGATCGCGGCCTCGGTGAGCTCGGGGCGGGCGCCCTTCTCCTGCTTGACGCGCTCGACGATGCGGGCGGCCTTGGCGGAGTCGGTCAGCGCGACCGACACCTCCTCCTCGGCACCGGCCCCGGCGGCGGCCACGGGGGCCGTCGAGTTGGGGCGCACGGCGACGATCGGGGTGCCCTTGGCCACCTTCGCCTGGACGTTCACGCCGCCGCCGAAGATCGACTGCTCGGCCACGAAGCCCTCGCCGAGGCCGACGGCGTCGGTGATGACGCCCGAGTCGGTCTTGACGGCCAGCCGGCCCGCGATCTCCTTGCCCTCGGCCGTGGCGGCGACCAGGACGGCGGCCGGCGACTGGGCGGAGACGAGCTGGGCGAGCAGCTCGGCCTTGGGCGCGACCACGTAGCCGACGATCTCCTCGGAGCCGGCCACGTAGATCTTGTCCGCGCCGTATTCGGCGAGCTTGGCCTTGGCCTCGGCGGTGGCGCCGGGGCCGGCCCAGACGGCGGACGGCGAGCCGAGCGAGCGGGCGAGGGTCAGCAGCTCCAGCGTGACCTTCTTGACCTCGCCGTCGACCTGCTCGACGAGAACGAGAATCTCCGACATATCAGTAAAACCCCCGTTCTCAGATGAACTTCTTGGACGCCAGGAAGTCGGCGACCTTCGCGCCGCCGTCGCCCTCGTCCTTGACGATCGTGCCGGCCGCGCGCGGCGGGGCGGCGGCGAAGTCGACGACCTGCGACCAGGCGGCGCCGAGGCCCACCTGGGCGGCGTCGATCTCGGCGTCGGCCACGGTCAGCGTCTCGACCGGCTTCTTCTTGGCCGCCATGATGCCCTTGAAGGACGGGTAGCGCGGCTCGTTGATCTTCTCGACCACGGACACGACGGCGGGCAGCGTGGCCTCGACCTTGTCGTAGCCGTAGTCGGTCAGCCGCTGGACGCTGATCGAGGAGCCGTCGACGTCGACCTTGTTGGCCAGCGTGAGCTGCGGCGTGCCGAGGCGCTCGGCCAGCATCGCGGGCAGCACGCCGGTGCGCGCGTCGGTGGACTCGGAGCCGAGGATGACCAGGTCGAACCCGATCTTCTTCAGCGCCTGCGCCATCGCGTAGGAGGTCGACAGCGCGTCGGAGCCGTGCAGCGCGTCGTCGGTCAGGTGGACCGCCTTGTCGGCACCCATCGCGAGGGCCTTGCGGATGGTCTCGGTGGCCTTGCCCGGCCCCATGGTCAGGACCGTCACCTCGCCGCCGTGTGCTTCCTTGAGCTTCAGAGCCTCCTCGACGGCATACTCGTCAAGCTCGTTCACCACGCCGTCGACCGCGTCACGGTCGAGCGTCTTGTCATCGGACCGCAGCTTGCGCTCGGTCGCCGTGTCGGGGACCTGCTTCACGCAGACGACGATGTTCATGGCCGGTGGCCGACCTCCCGTGTTCGCGTGCGCCACCGCGTCGTTGCGGCGGCGCCGGATGCATGCTGTCCAGACTGCCAGGTGCCCCGTGGCGTTGTGACATCGGGGCTCCAGCGGTCATGTTACCCATCAGTAGCTTGCGTGCAAACGCCAGCGACTCTCACCATACCGAACTTTATTCGGTCACGCGGAGAGCAGGAACACGACCCCCACCACCAGGGCCGTGCCCGCGAACAGCGCCAGCACCGGCGTGGTGAAGATCGCGCTCAACGCCACCGAGAGCCCCAGCGCCCCCGCGATCCCCGCGAAGTCCGCCACGATCCGGCCCTTCCTGAACGGCCCGCGCGAATAGAGCCCGAACCCCGCGTCGATGACCACCACCAGCGTGAACGCCGACAGCAGGAACAGCGCCACCTCCGGCAGCGGCTCGCGCGCCGCGGCGGCCAGCAGCGACACGAACACCCCCGAGCCGATCAGCCAGCGCCTGCGCACCCGCTCGCGGTGCCGGGCCCTGGCGACCTCCGCCGGCTCCTTGCGGGGCAGCCGCATCTCACGGGTGGACAGGTGATGCACATCACCCGCCGCGCGCCGCCGGGAGAAGCGCGGCTTCGCCGGCGCCTCCACCCCCAGCCGCTCGCAGATGCGCGCCGCCGTCGGCCGCGCCGCCGGATCGACGGCGAGGCAGTCACGCAGCAGCGGCTCCAGCCACCCCGGCGCGCCCTCCAGATCGGGCTCGTGATGGACCACCCGGTAGGCGACCGCCGAGGCGGGCCCCTGACCGTACGGCTGCCGCCCCGTGGCGGCGTAGGCCAGCGTCGCGCCGAAGGAGAACACGTCAGCCTCCGGCCCCGCCTGGCCGCCCTCCAGGACCTCGGGGGCTAAGTAGCCGGGCGTGCCGACCACCGCGCCCGACGCCGTGACCGACAGGGAGTCGAGCGCGCTCGCGATGCCGAAGTCGATCACCACGGGCACCCCGTCAGCCATCATCACGTTGGCCGGCTTGAGATCGCGGTGCACCACGCCGGCCTCGTGCATGGCCAGCAGCGCGTCGGCCAGCCCGGTGGCCAGCGACCGCAGCTCCGCCACCGGCACCGGCACCGCGCTCAGCGGCCTGCCCTGCACGTAGCGGGTGACCAGGTAGGGGCGCGAGACGTCCAGCGAGGCGTCGAGCACCTCCGCCACGTGCGGCCCGCCCACCCGGCGCATGGTCTCGACCTCACGGGCCAGCCGCGCCAGCGCGCCCCCGTCGGTCACCACGTGCGGGTGCAGCACCTTGACCGCGACGGTCCGGCCGTCGGGATCGAGCGCCAGATGCACTTCGCCGAACCCGCCCGAGCCCAGCCGCGAAAGCAACTGGTAGGGGCCGAGGTGCTCGCTCATACCCCCTACTTTCCCCCCGGGCGGCTCCGGAGACACTCACGACCAGGGTGACAGGAAGCCGAGCCCCAGATTCTTCAGCAGGTCGCCGATCAACCCGGTGATGAGGCCCACCGCGCTGTCCTGGGCGCGTTCGGTCAGCTCGTTGATCACCGTCTCGGGTGCGCGCCACGGCTCCCACGACGGATCCTGGCCCAGCGCGAACATCACCGCGAACAGCGCCAGCGTGCCCACGGCCACGGTCGCGACCAGCGCCGCGCCCGGCGAGCGCAAGGTCGCCGTCAGCGTGCGGGTGACCGCCTTGCGCGGCGCCCCGCCGCCCGGCAGCAGGAACAGCCCGGCGGTGAACGCCCCGGCGGCGTAGGCGGCGGCCTCGTTGACGCCCATGCCGCCGCCCCAGCGCAGCACCCCCCACACGCACACGCCGAACAGGATCGACAGCGGCACCTGCGCCACGCTCACCAGCGCGGCCTTGACCAGCGCCCACGGCGTGCCGACGAGCACCAGCAGCGGATCGGCCGCGCTGCTGCCGCGCACCTGGCGGCGCTTGACCATGTCGCCGAACAGGTATTCGCCCATCCGGAACACCAGCGCCAGCACGATCGCGACCATGCTCACCACGACCGGCATCATCACGGCCAGCGCGACGAGCGACACCATCAGCAGCAGCCCGACGAACTGGCTGCCCACCAGATAGCGCTTGCGCTCGGCCGGCCTCGGCTGCGGCGGCGGCGTGTAGGGCCTGGCCTGCGGCTGCACCGAGGGCCTGGTCGGCGGCGGCGCCGGATAGCCCGCGACCCGCTGGTCCGGCCTCGGCGCCGCCGGGGGCCGCGCCGAGATCGGCGCCGGGACGTAGGGCGGCGGCCTCTCCTCGCGCGCCGGCGGGCGGCGGTCGTAGTCGACCGGCGGCAGCACGTCGGCGAACGACTCCATCACCCGCGTGCGGTTGAGCAGCCGCCTGGTGCGGCTCGGCGCCTCCGGCGGCGTCTCGTGGAACGTCGTCACCGACGGGTCCAGCGCCTTGGCCATCTTGAGCAGCTCACGGGCGTCGGGCCGGTCCTCCGGCTCCACCTGGAGCGCCCGGCTCAGCCAGCCGCGCAGCCACACGGGCGCCTTGTCGAGCTGGGCCCGGCCCTCCATGATGTTGAAGCAGACCGCCTCGAACGTGCCCGTGCCGAACGGCGGGCCGCCCACCGCGGCGAAGAACACCGTCGAGGCCAGCGAGTGCACGTCCGCCTTCTGCGTGATGTCGGAGTCGCGGATGATCTCCGGCGCCAGATAGCCCGGCGTGCCGACGAACATGCCCGTCTGGGTCAGCCGCGTGGCGTTGACCAGGTGGGCGATGCCGAAGTCGATGACCAGCGGCTCCTCGCCCACCAGCATGACGTTGGACGGCTTGAAGTCACGGTGGATCACGTCGGCCGCGTGGATGGCCACCAGCGCCTGGCACAGGCCCTGCGCGAGCTTGATGATCTGACGCGCCTCCAGCGCGCCGTCGGCCAGCACGGTCTCCTCCAGCGTGCGGCCGGGGGCGAACCGGGTCACCACGTACGGCTGGCCGCCCACGAGCTCGGCGTCGAGCACCTCCGCCACGTACGGGCTGCGCACCCGGCGCATCGTCTCGACCTCGCGGGTCAGCCGGTCACGCGCCTTGAGGTCGGCGGCCACGTGCGGATGCAGGACCTTGACCGCGACCTCGCGGCCGTCGCCGTCGACACCGAGGTGGACAACCCCCATGCCGCCCTCGCCGATTCGCCTGACCAGACGGTAGGGGCCGAGCCGCTCCGGCGTCTGGGTGTCGCCGCCCGTGCTCATCGCAACCGTCCCCGCGTCATCCGTCGTCGCCCCCGTTCAGCTTCTCCAGCAGATCCGTCGCCGAGCCGACGTCGACCGGACTCCATACGGCCTCCCTCGCGTCGTCCCCGTACGTGCCGTAGGCGAGGATGAGGGAGAGGGCGGCCCCTGCCGCCAGGACTCCCGCCATCACCATCGCCGCTGTCCTCGAGGGTACGAGCGATGAGAGCGTCCTGCGCATCTGCCTTCCGGGGCCCTCCACCCCCGGGCCGGCGCAGACGGTCCACAGCGCCACCGCCGCCCCCCAGGCCAGCGCGTTCGACGGGTCCATCTTGACTACCACGGTGAGCAGGAGCGTAACGGGCAACCCCAGAATGAGAGCGTAAAGAACGAGCGCCAGCGTGATGCCCGCCGACTTGGCCAGCGCCTGCGGCAGCCCGAACACCCTGACCACGTCGAGGGCCGCCGCGCTGCTCGGGCGGCGCACGGTCAGCGACGGCTGGGCCAGGTCGGCGGCCCGCAGCAGCACCGCGACCGGCACCGCCACCACCGCCACCAGCACCGGGGCCAGCGCGGCCAGCACGATCATGATGATGAGCAGCATCGCGCCGGCCACCGCGTAGGCGGCCGACTGCTTGAGCGGCTGGCCCGGGAGCGCGCCCGGGATGAACGGCTCGCGCCGCGTCTGCGGCTCGGGCGGGAACTGCGCCTGCGCCGGGATGTAGGGCGGCGGTGGCACCGGGGCGCCGCGGCCGTAGTCGGGCGCCTCCGGGCGCACCCGCCGCGTCGGCACCTCGCCCTCCGGCGGGTGGACGGCGGGCGCCTGGTTCCACGGCAGGCTCTGCCGGCCCGCCTCGCGCTGCATCTGGCGCAGCTCCTCCGGGCTCACCCGGCGGGTCGGCCACGGGTCGCCCTGGCCGGGGAGCAGCGACACGTACTGCTGGTCGGCGGTCTGCGGCGGGGCGTGCGGCGGGCGTCCGTCAACGACCTGGCGCGGCGTCACGGGCGGCGTGGCGGCCTCCCACGGCTGCCGGTCCTGCCCGTGCGCTGCCACGTCGCTCCCGTACGGCCGCGCCACCGGCGCGCCCTGGGGGCCGCTGCCGTGGAGCGGCACCGGCGCGCCCTGGGGGCCGCTGCCGTGGGGGTGTCCGGCCGGTGCGTCCTGGGGGCCCGTCCCGTACGGGGGACGCGCGGGCGGTTCCTTCGCGCCCGTGACCGGAACGCCCTGCGGGCCGGTGCCGTAGGGCGGGCCGGGGCGGTCGGCGTAGGGCGGCGGCAGGTGCTCGCCCGTGCGCGGCGGCCCGTCGGGGCGCGGCACGGTGGAGATCTGGTCGGGCGCGCCGCCCGGCGGCCTGGGCAGCATGCGCGCGGTCTGCTCGGCCAGCTCGGCCGCCTTGGGCCGCTTGGCCGGATTGCGCTGGAAGGCGGCCTTGAGCAGCGGCTGGATCGCCTTCGGGGCGGCGCTGACGTCGGCCTTGCCGGCGGTGATGTTGTAGAAGACCATCTCCAGCGTGCCCTTGCCGAAGGGCGGCTGGCCGGTGCCGGCGTAGAGCAGGGTGCCGGCCCAGGCGTGGATGTCGACCTCGGGCCCGGCCTCCTGGCCCTCGATGATCTCCGGCGCCAGGTAGCCCGGCGTGCCGATGAACATGCCCGTCTGGGTCAGCCGGGTCGCGTCGACCGCCTGCGCGATGCCGAAGTCGATCAGCACCGGCTCACCGTCGAGGATGAGCACGTTGCCCGGCTTGAGGTCGCGGTGGATGACGCCCACCGAGTGCACGGCGGCCAGCGCCGCGGCCACCCCGTAGCCGACCTTGAGCAGCGCGGGCAGGTCGAGCGGCCCGTCGTTCTTGACGATCTCGTCGAGCGCGCGGCCGGGCACGTAACGCGTCACGATGTACGGCCGGTGACCGGTCACGTCGGCGTCGAGCACCTCGGCGATGTAGGAGCTGCGCACCCGGCGCATCGTCTCGACCTCGCGCGCGAGCCGTCGCCTGGCGACCTCGTCACCGGCGACCTCGGAGCGCAGGACCTTGACCGCCACCTGCCGCCCCTGAGGGTCGGTGGCGAGGTGGACCACGCCCATTCCGCCCTCGCCGAGCCGCCTGAGCAGCCGGTAAGGGCCGAGTCGGTCATCGTTCATGGCATGAAGCACCATACCGGCTTAATCCCCGCCCACGAGATGAACCACGAGGCCACATTCCCACTCGTACAACGTCCAGAAGGGCCTCATCGGTTTCCCAATCAACGGTCTCGAATTGGCTACGGTGACCGATCAGCCGGCCAGAGGAAGCACTTCCGCCTGCTTGAGCCCCGCCAGGGTGGCCCCGGCGACGGCGAGCTTGGCCCGCCGCACCCCGGCGCCGATGACCACCTGAGGGTGCTCGGCCACGTTGACGTCCACCAGCACCGGCCAGCCGTCGGGCAGGCCGAGCGGGGTGATGCCGCCGTACTCCATGCCGGTGAGCTCGACCGCCTCCGCCATCGGGGCGAAGCTCGCCTTGCGCGCGTCGAGGTGCTTGCGCACCACGCCGTTCACGTCCACCCGCATCGTCGCGAGCACCATGCACGCCGCGTAGCGGATCTCACCGCCGCGCTTGGCGGCGACCACCACGCAGTTGGCCGACTCCTCCAGCGTCACGCCGTAGCGTTCGCAGAACGCCGCCGTGTCGGCCAGCTCCGGGTCGATCTCGGCCACCCGTACGCCGTCGAGCTCTCCCACGGCCCGCGCCACCGGCTCGGCCAGCAGGTCGGGCCGGTCGGCGGCGGGCACCCAGTGCAACGTCATCCCCAACTCCTCGGTCGCTCTCCCAGGACCTTACGCCGGTCCCGGGAGCGGCATGCGACGTCACGGCGACCGCAGCACCCGTTGGTGCAGTTGCGTGACGGCGCCGCGGGCGGACTCCATGGCCCCCGCCTGCCAGGCGGTCAGCCGGGTGAGCCAGTCACCCGCGAAGTACACCCTTCCGCTGGGGCGTTGCAGAAGAGTGAAGGACGAATCAAAGTCGGGCCAGCGCACCCAGCCGCCCTGGATGTGCTCCTGGCGTTCCCAGGCGATGGAGACGCTGGACAGCACGCCGGTGCGGTACTTCTCGCCGTGGATCTTCTTGCCCTGGGTGAGCGCGCGGCGCCTGCGGTCCTCCGGCGTGAGCGCGCCGTAGAGCTCGGCGTGGGCGTCGGTGTTGTAGTAGCCGACCACGATGCCGCGCTCGGCGTGGTAGTCGTGCGACGGGTACCAGATGTGGGTGATGTCCAGGTCGGTCTCGGTGACGCCGCCGTAGATCCGGTCCTCCAGCTCCCACCAGCGGCTCGCGTACTCCAGGCCGATCTTGCCGGCGGCCACGGGGACGGGTCGCCGGAGCGCGGCGGTGACGGGTTCGCCCAGGTTGTGGGGGATCTTGGCCAGCAGGTGCGGCGGGAGGGTGGCGACGCAGTAGTCGGCCTTGACGCTGCCGCCGGCCCAGGCGACCTCGACGCCGTCGGGCAGGTCGGTAATGCGGGTGACGCGGGCGCCGGTGGTGATCCGGTCGGCGCCTACGGCCGCGACGAGCCGGTCCACGATCGCGTCCATGCCGCCGACGGGCTGGAACATGGGGGTGGCCTGGTCGTACCCGAAGTCGTTGGTGATCGCGCGGCCGGTGCCGGCGGCGAGGACCTGGTGCAGGGTGCCGGGCGGGGCGAGCGGGGTGCCGCCGTCCAGCGCCGGATATTTCACGAAACCGCGCCTGCCGGACCCCTCGTACTCCAGCCGCGGCCCCAGGTCCCCGAACCGGCGCAGGAAGTCCAGCAGCACCTCCTGGTCACCCTTCGACACCTTCCTGTCGAGCGCGCCGACATGGGTGGCCTTGGCGAGCAGCTCGGCGATGTATCCGTACATGTCGGCACGGGCCGTCCCGGACCGCACCGTCTGGCCGTTCGTGTGCACGTACGTCTGCGCGCTGCGGTTGACGAACGTCTCGATCGGGACGCCCAGCTCGCGGCAGTAGTCCATCGTGACCATCCACGGCGCGATCCGCGCCGGACCGGCGTTGAAGTAGCTCCCCTCGCCGAACCGCACCGCCTGCACCGGCCCGTTCAGCTCGGTCAGCCGGTCGCCGCCCCTCAGCGTCAGGCTCCGCCCGCCCGCCTTGGGCCTGGCCTCCAGCAGCGTGCAGTCGTAGCCGGCCTTCCCCAGCTCGTACGCCGCCACCAGCCCCGCCACGCCCGCGCCCAGGATCACCACCTTCGCCGCCGCCCGGCCCTGAAGGGAGAAATCACTCTTCCTGGGCGGCGTGAACGCCTTGTCCTGCTCCGCCGGCGCCAGCCCCAGCGCGCCCATCGCCGCGTACATGGCCCCGGCGCCGCCCGCCGCACCGATCCCGACCAGCAGCCCGCGCCTGGTCAGCGCCGCGCCGTCCATCACACCTCGCCGCCGTCCCCGGTCCCTCGATCAGCCGTACGGGCCACTGCCGCACGCCACCTGACCGCCGATGGTGGCGAAGATGCCGAACAGCGCCATGATCTGGGTGTAGTCGTCCGTCGTGAACTCCGTGTGGCGAGGCCCCACCGTCTTCACCCCGGGAACCAGCGCCACAGCCGCCGCGATGGCCGTCGAGTTCCACTCCACCCCCAGCGTGTACGGAGCCTCCAAGGTGTAAGGCGTGAAGTCGCTCAACCGGTTGAGCGCCCTGACCGTCGCCTCACGAATCCGCTGCTGCGCGACGCTCGGCGGCAGCAACTCGGCCGAGAACTTCCCGATCCCCTTCTTGACCGCCACCGTCTCCACATCGCCCAGCAGCTCCCGCGCCTCCTCACCCACGGCCTCGTCACCGGTCACCACCACCACCGGCACCCCGTGGTAACCGGCGCACGCCGCCACCACCCGCGTCTCACCGCACACCTCGCCGTTGAGGTACACGTTCTGGATCTCCTTGCCCATCCACGTATGGTTGAGCACCCCGTCCGCCACGCCCGCCCGCGCGTGGTAGCCCACGAAGCAGGCCGCCGCGAACGAGCCGTCCAGGCCCTGCGCCATCCGCTGCGACTTCCCCGGGCCCCGGATCAGGCTCGCCCTCGGGTCGAGCAGATCGATCCGCAGGTTCTTCGTCGAACCGTGCGCGTCGTTGACCAGCACGCTCTCCGCCCCGGCCGCGAACGCCCCGTCGATCGCCGCATTGGCGTCGGCGGTCATCAGCTCGCACCCGCGCTCGTAGCCGCGCTGCCCGGCGTGCATCTCCTCCGGGTCCGTCAACCCGGTCACGCCCTCCATGTCAACGGACAGATATACCTTCACGCCTTGCTTTCCTCTCCACTCCCGAACCCGCCCACAGCCCCAGCCGGCCTAGCATCGCACCCCGGCCCCCAACACACCCACCCCACACCAGACCGCACCACCGCAAACCGGCCCCCACGAGCGCGGGCGCATCCGAGGCGACAATGGCACTGGAAGGCGCGCGACACCCGGGCCAGCCTGCCCCGGACGCGGGCCGTCCCCGCCGCGAGCGCGCCGGCAGCCCGTGGCCACGTCCCGCCAGGGAGCGGGGCACGGCGGCCGCCCTGTCCGTATGGGACGGGCGCGGCGGCAGCCGGTTGCCACGGCACACGCGTAAGCCGGCGGCGGGTCGTCGCCAAGTCCCCCGTGGGGTTGGGCACCGGCCGGCCCGTTCGCCGGGGCGTTTTGGGTGGTGGGGCGGCCGGTGGTGTGGGGTGGCTGGGGTCAGGAGCCCCATGATTCCACCCGGTGGCGTTCCGGGTCGGTCATGAGGCCGACGTGGGTGGTCAGGAAGGCGGCCGCCTGGTCGCGCCAGGGGGGTGGGATCTCGTCCAGGGACGGGGGGTAGCAGTGGTCGAGCCAGCGGGTGGACTCCTCGGTGGCCTCGAAGTGGTCCAGGGCCTTGGCGAACATGGTGTGCTCGATGCCGGGGATGCGGGCGAGGCCGTACTCGATCATCTCCTGGCCGCCGTAGGGCGGCGGCTGGAGCCACTTCTTGGCTTTGCCGCTGGTCGGCGGGATGGGGGTGTCGAGGGGGCGGCGTTCGACGGCGGCCTGGATGATCTCCTTGTACAGGCACTTGGCGCAGTTGCGGCAGGGCCCGTCGGTGCCGATGAGGCACCAGCGGACGTAGTCCTTGAGGTCGGAGTTCAGGGCCAGGCGCATGGTGACGGCCTCGCTCACCCCGCCCACGGGGAGGACGATGTGCACGCCGGCGGCGGCGAAGAGGCGGCCCCACGCGCCGTGCGGGGCCCACATGGGGTTGTCGGGCGTGTAGCGCAGCAGGTAGCGGTCGCCGCCGAGCCAGCGTGAGCCGAGTTCGTAGCCGAAGGCGAGCCCGCCGAGGTCGAGGCGGTCGGCGAGGAGCAGGGCGCCGGCGGCGACGGCGTGGTGCTCGGGGTAGCCGGGCCGGGGTTTGGCGAGCGTGAACTCCAGGTCGGAGGAGACGGTGGTGAGGTCGCGCCCGGTCCGCGCGGCGAGTTTGGCGAGCACGTCGGAGCGGTAGTGCGGCCAGCGGTTCGGCACGCGGGGGTGCGGGACGCGGCGGAAGTGGACGAACGGCGCGTCGGGGTAGATGGCGGCGGCGGCCACGGAGTCGGCGCCGCCGCTGTAGGAGATGGCGAGGGCGCGTCCGGTACGGCGTGGCTCGGCGGCGACGGGGCCGGCGTCGACGCCCCAGCCGTCGTGCAGCGCGGCGGCGACGTCGGCGGAGACGGCGCGGTCGAAGGTGATCCGGCGGCGGGTCCAGGGGGCGACGACGGTCCAGGCGGCGACGGCGAACAGGTCGGGGTGGGCGTCGTCCGGCACGCCGGCGATCGTGCAGGTGTTGGTGGCGAGCTTGACCGGGTGCTCGTCGGCGGCCCGGCCGGTGATCTCGTCCTCGGGGTCGAGGCGGAAGGTGAGCCGTCCGCCGGTCCAGTTCACGCGCACGGGCGTGCCTCCGTTCCGCGGTCAGGCACGGCGCCGGGGCCCGCCGAGCGGAGTTCGTCCACGGCCTGCCAGAGGAGGACCTCGTTCTGCAGGAGTCCGTCGAGCGCCTGGGCGGTCTCGTGGGCCAGGCGGCAGGTGTCGGGGGCGGGCGGCGGGGGCGCCTCCTTGAGGCGTTTCACCTCGGCCCGGAGGGCGGCCAGTTCGTCGCGCAGGGCGCGGGTCTCGCGGTGGGCGTCCTGGAGGTCCCGGCGGTGGTCGGCGATCGGGACGTAGTGGGAGTCGAGCCAGGCACGCACCTTGGCACGCAGCCGGGAGGGGACCAGGACGCGCATCATGACACGCCACCATAGTGGCAAAAAGCCCCCCAGACCCGCCCGCCCTGGCAACACCGGCATCACGGCGGCCGGGCGTGGCGGCGGCGGGCGGAGGGGTGTTGACGTCGCGCCGCCGGGCGCTTACGTTTCCCGCTGACGGCGAAAACTATCGCCCTTGTTCCGAAATTTTCGGAGGCCCGGCGTCATGTTACGAAGCGTTGTCGCGATCGGCCTGCTCGGGTCCGCCACAGTGACTCCAGCGGTGAACCCGGAGGGCCGGCCCGTCATCACGATCCAGGAGCACGTCCGCCATCAGGAGATCGACGGGTTCGGGCTGTCGCAGGCGTTCCGGCGCAACGAGCTGGTCCGCGCCCTGCCCGAGGAGCGGCAGCGGGAGCTGCTGGATCTCTGGTTCGACCGGGAGAAGGGCGCGGGCCTGAGCATCCTGCGCCTGGGCGTCGGCTCCTCCCCCGCCGGCAGCCCGTACGACCACATGGTCTCCATCCAGCCCGAGGATCCGGGCGGCCCGGACGCGCCGCCGCGCTACACGTGGGACGGCGAGGACAACGGCCAGGTGTGGGTGGCCAAGGAGGCCCAGCGTTACGGGGTGCGGCGCTTCTACGCCGACGCCTGGAGCGCCCCCGGCTACATGAAGGACAACGGCGACGACAGGAACGGCGGCACGCTGAAGCCGGAGTGGCGCGAGGCGTACGCCCGCTACCTGGTGCAGTACACGAAGTTCTACGCCCGCGAGGGCATCCGGATCACCGACCTCGGCTTCACGAACGAGCCCGACTACACGGCCCCGTACGCGTCGATGCGGTTCACCCCGGAGCAGGCGGCGGAGTTCGTCAAGGTGCTGGGCCCGATCGCCCGGGGCGTGCGGGTCGCGTGCTGCGACTCCTTCGGCTGGAGCGAGGCGAAGGCGTACACGGCGGCGATCGAGGCCGACCCGGAGGCGCGCCGGTGGGTACGGACGCACACCGGGCACACGTACGCCAGCCCGGTGGACGGGCCGCTGCCGACCGGCAGGAAGACGTGGATGTCGGAGTGGAACCCCGGCGGCGGCGCCTGGAACGAGAGCTGGGACGACGGCAGCGGCTACGACGGCCTCACGGTGGCCCGCGCGGTGCACGACGCGCTGACGCTGGGCGGGGTCAGCGGTTACGTGTACTGGTTCGGCGCATCGCGGGGCGCGACCAGGGCGCTGACGCAGATCGACGAGGCGGCGGGCACCTACCGGGTGTCCAAGCGGCTGTGGGCGCTGGCGGCCTACAGCAGGTTCGTCCGGCCGGGCGCGGTCCGCGTCGGGGCGGAGTCGGCCGACCCGGCGCTGAAAGTTTCGGCGTTCCGCAACCCCGGCGGCCCGACGGTCGTCGAGGTGCTCAACACCGGCTCGGAGGCCGTCACGTGGCACGGCGTACGCGGCAGGGCGGCCGCCTACGTCACCGACGGCACGCACGCGCTCGACCCCCTGCCCGTCGCCGGCCGGAGCGTGACGCTCCTGCCGCGCGCCCTCACCACGATCGTGATCGGAGATCACCGATGAGAGCACTCGCCCTCGCCCTGGTCCTGCTGCTGGCCCTGCCGGGCACGGCGTACGCCCAGGGCGGGCACGACCCGCGCGACCTGCGTGACCTGGCGCGTAAGAACGGCATCAGAATCGGCTCCGCGGTGGACGTGGCCGCGCTGCGGGCCGAGCCGGACTACCGGGCCGCGCTCAACCGCGAGTTCGACCACGTCACCGCCGAGAACGCGATGAAGTGGGAGTCGGTCGAGCCGGAGCGCGGCGTCCACACCTGGGACGACGCCGACGCGGTGGTGCGCAACGCCCGCCGCCACGGCCAGAAGGTACGCGGCCACACGCTGGTCTGGCACAACCAGCTCCCGGCCTGGCTGACGGCGGGCGTCGAGGACGGCTCGATCGGCGCGGCCGAGCTGCGGGAGATCCTGCGCGAGCACGTCACCGCGCAGGTCCGCCGCTACCGGGGCCAGGTCCGGGCCTGGGACGTGGTCAACGAGGCGTTCGAGGACGACGGCACGATGCGGCAGAGCATCTGGCTCAAGCATCTGGGCCCGGGCTACATCGCCGACGCCTTCCGGTGGGCGCATCGGGCCGACCCGCACGCCAGGCTCTACCTGAACGACTACAACCTGGAGTGGAGCGTCCCCAAGATCGAGGCGACGCTGGCGCTGGTCAAGGAGCTGAAGGCGCAGCGGGTGCCGATCCACGGGATGGGCTTCCAGGGCCATCTGGGCATCCAGTACGGCTACCCGGGCGACTGGGCGAACGTGATGGGCCGCTTCGCCGAGCTCGGCCTGGAGATCGCGATCACCGAGCTGGACGTGCGGATGGAGCTGCCGGTGACGGCGGAGAAGCTGGCCACGCAGGCCGAGTATTACACCCGCGCGCTCACCGACTGCCTGAGCGTGCGGGCGTGTGCGGAGGTCACGGTGTGGGGCTTCACCGACCGGCACTCGTGGGTCCCCGAGTGGTTCGACGGGGAGGGCGCCGCGTGCCTGATGGACGAGAGCCTGGCCGGGAAGCCCGCCTACGACGCCCTGCTGGCGCTGGGGAAGGTCAGCGGCCGGTGAACTTGGGGGTGGACTTCTCGGCGAACGCGGACATGCCGATCTTGGCGTCGTCGGTCGCGAACAGGCCGGAGAACTGCAGCCGCTCGATCTCCAGGCCGGTGTCGAGGTCCACCTCCAGCCCCTGGTCGACGGCCTGCTTGGCGGCCCGCAGCGCGACGGTGGGGCCGCCGGTGAAGGTCGCGGCCCACTCGCGGGCGGCGCGGTAGACGTCGGCGTCGGGGACGACCCGGTCGACGAGGCCGATGGCCAGCGCCTCGGCCGCCGGGACGTGCCGGCCGCTGAAGATGAGGTCCTTGGCGCGGGCGGGGCCGACCAGGCGGGGCAGCCGCTGGGTGCCGCCGGCGCCGGGGATGATGCCGAGCTGGATCTCCGGCTGGCCGAGCTTGGCCGACTCGCCGGCCACCCGGAAGTCGGCGCACAGCGCCAGCTCGCAGCCGCCGCCGAGCGCGTAGCCGGTGATGGCGGCGATGACGGGCTTGCCGATGCGGGCCACGGCGGTGAAGCAGTCCTGGAGGGTGCGGGAGTGGGCGGCCATGTCGGCGTAGGACATGCCGGCCATCTCCTTGATGTCGGCCCCGGCGGCGAAGACGCGCTCGCCTCCGTAGAGGATGACGGCGTGCGCGTCGGGGTCGGCGTCGGCGATGCGCGCGGCCTCGGCGATCTCGCGCTGGACCTGGCCGTTGAGCGCGTTCATCTTGGGACGGTCAAGCGTGATCGTGGCGATCTGGTCGGCCACCTCGACACTCACGAAATCAGCCATGAGCCGACCCTACTAGTTAACGTCTGAAAAATTCCTTCGCAAAACTCTCGCCGGAGAAGGAAAATGTTGAGACGCTGACGGGGTTACAGCACCCCCCAGTCAAGGAGCGGTACATGCGCAGAGCGCTGGCGATCGCCGCGGTCGCCATTCTGCCCTTAGTCAACCTCACCGGCGCCCGCGCCGCCGCCGAACCGGACGACCGGCAGGCCGCCTTCGCGGCCGCGGCCGAGGAGTTCAAGGTTCCGCAGAGCGTGCTGCTGGGCGTCTCCTATCTGGAGTCACGCTGGGACGCCCACGCCGGCCAGCCCAGCAACGACGCCGGCTTCGGGCCCATGCACCTGACCGACGCGGCCGCGTACACCGGGACGAACCACCACCACGAGGAGGGCGCGGAGGACGCGCGCGGCGACGAGAGCAGGCCGCTGGTCGTCCCCGAGCACCAGACGGCGCCGGTGGAGATCCCCGCGTCGCTGCGCACGATGGAGAAGGCCGCCGAGCTCACCGGCGAGAGCCACGAGCGGCTCCGCACCGACCCGGCGGCCAACATCCGCGGCGGCGCGGCGCTGCTGGCCGAGTACCAGAAGGCGCTCGGCGCGCCGCTCAGCGACAATCCCGGCGAATGGTACGGCGCGGTCGCCCGGTACTCGGGGGCCGAGGAGGCCGAGGCCGCCAAGTTCTTCGCCGACGAGGTCTTCGCCACCATCGAGCAGGGCGAGCAGCGCGTCACCGACGACGGCCACCGGGTGAAGCTCGACCCGGTCCCCGGCCTGGACAAGGTCGAGAAGTGGCTGGAGAAGCTCGGCCTGCGCCCGCCGCGCCGCGACGGCGTCGAGTGCCCGCCCACGATCTCGTGCGAGTGGATCCCGGCCGCCTACGCCGAGCTGCCGCCCGACGACTACGGCAACCACGACCTGTCGAACCGGCCGCACAACCAGAAGGTCGACTACATCGTCATTCATGACATGGAGGGCTACTTCGGCCCGTCGATCGGCCTGGTCCAGCGGGCCACCTACGGCGCGAGCTGGCACTACTCGCTGCGCTCCTCCGACGGCCACATCGCCCAGCACATCAAGACCAAGGACGTCGGCTGGCAGGCGGGCAACTGGTACATCAACGCCAAGTCGATCGGCCTGGAGCACGAGGGCTTCCTCGCCGAGGGCAGCACCTGGTACACCGAGGCGATGTACCGCACGTCCGCCAAGCTCGTCCGCTACCTGGCGTTCAAGCACGGCGTGCCGCTCGACCGAGCGCACATCATCGGCCACGACAACGTGCCCGGCACGCTGCCGACCACCGTCCGCGGCATGCACGAGGACCCGGGGCCGTTCTGGGACTGGGCGCACTACTTCAAGCTGCTCGGCAAGCCGCTGCACCCGTTCGGCGGCCCCAACTCGGGCAGCGTCATGATCAGGCCCGACTTCGCCACGAACAAGCCGTACTTCTACGGCTGCGACCGCAAGAACCCCGAGGCCGCCTGCCCGCCGCTGCCCGCCGGCACGGTCTGGCTGCGCACCGAGCCGCGCGCCGACGCGCCGCTGATCAAGGACATCGGCAAGCACCCCACGGGCGAGTCGCTCTACAGCGTGTACGACCACAGCGCGCGGGCCAGCACCGGCCAGCGCTTCGCCGTCGCCGACCGGCAGGGCGACTGGACGGCCATCTGGTATCTCGGCCAGAAGGCGTGGTTCCACAACCCGGCCGCCGCGCCGACCGCCATCCCGTCGATGGGCCTCGTCGTGACGCCCAAGCCGGGCCTGGCCACGGTCCCGGTGTACGGCAGGGCGTACCCGGAGAAAGAGGCCTACCCCGAGGGCATCCCGTACCAGGCGGTGACGCCGCTGCAGTACACGTTCTCGGCGGGCGAGAAGTACACGCTGTCAGGCACGGCGGCGGCCGAGTACTACCGGGCCGTCACCTTCGACCCGGCCGGCCACACCGTGGTCCGCGGCAAGACGAAGTATCTGCAGATCCAGTTCGGGCACCGGGTGATGTTCGTCAAGGCTGACGACGTGCGGGTGACGCTCGCTTAGTGAACTCCTCGACGGCGCGCCTGGTGCTCGCGAGAGCCTCCTGTGAGGAGTCGAACGTGCGCTGGGCGACGCCGACGAAGACGCAGTCGACGACGAGGAGCTGGCTGATGCGGCTGGCCAGCGCGCCGGGCCTGAACTCGGTCTCGCGCCCGGCCGAGATCAGCACGTGCTCGGCCAGCTCCGCGATGGACGAGCGGGGGTTGTTGGTGATCGCGACCGTGGTCGCGCCCGCCTCCCCCGCCCTCGTCAGCGGCTCGATCACGTCGGGCGTCTCGCCCGAGGTGCTGATGCCGATCGCCACGTCGCCTTCCCGGAGCAGCACCGCGCTGGTCAGCGCCAGGTGGGCGTCCTGGAAGGCGTGGCTGGACAGGCCGATCCGCATCAGCTTCTGCGCCATGTCCTCGGCGACCAGGCCGGAGGCGCTCACCCCGTAGGCGTCGATCCGGCGGGCCCCGGCGATGGCGTCGACCACCAGGCCGAGCCGCTCGGAGGTGAGCTGGGCGACAGTGTCGTTGATCGCCTCGGTCTCGGCCCGCGCGACCTTCAGGATGACCTCCGACAGCGGGTCGTCGGGCGCGAGGTCACCGGGGACGAGCCGGTCGGGCTGGGCGGCGGCCGCCGCCAGGGCCAGGCGGAGCTGCGGGTAGCCGGCGAAGCCGAGCAGCCGGGCGGTGCGCACGATCGTCGCCTCGCTGGTGCCGGAGGCGGCCGACAGCTCGGTGATCGTGCTGCGCGCGACCGTCGCCGGATCCTCCAGGATCAGCCTGGCGACGGTGCGCGCGGCCGGGGTCAGGGACGGCAGCACGCCGCGGACCGTCGCCACCAGTGTGTCTGCCCGCAGGCCGTTCCCGCTGTCGTCCACAGTGCAGATTATGCCGCTGGTTCAGCACATTTCTACCGGGAGCCGCCCTACCGCAACGTCCCGTTGGTCATCCCGGCGGGCTCCTCCGGAACGGCGACCAGCCCCAGCTCCGCGCTGGCGGCCACCAGCGGGTGGTGGGGCACGACGCGCACCGTGTAGCCGAACGCGCCGGTGCGGTCGAGCGGGACCACGCCGGTGTAGTGGGCGCGGCCGTCGTCGTCGACGCCGTCGGCGGAAAGCGCCAGGTAGGCGGGGTGCAGCAGCTCGTCGTGCGGGCCGACCCGGCCGTAGGCGGCCTCCACGCGGACGTCGCCCGGCTCCAGGTCGCCCAGCGCGACCGTGGCGCGCAGCTCCAGCGACGCGCCGACCTCCGGCGTGTCACCCACGCCGGACGCCTCCACGTGCTCCACCCGCACGCCGGGCCAGCCCTTGGTCACCTTGAGCCGCCAGGCCGCGAACGCCTTGGCCGGCGCGTAGTGATCGGCGGACAGCTCGCGGGCGGCCCGCGCGGCCGGGGTGTAGAGGTCGACCACGTAGTCGCGCAGCATCCGCCCGGCGAGCACCTTGGGGCCGAGCGAGGTCAGCGTGTGCTTGACCATCTCCATCCACCGGCGTGGCAGCCCGTCGCCCGCCCGGTCGTAGAACCGGTCGGACACCTCGTGCTCGATCAGGTCGTAGAGGGCCGCCGCCTCCAGCTCGTCGCGCCGGTCGGGGTCGCTGACGCCGTCGGCCGTGGGGATCGCCCAGCCGTTGGTGCCGTCGTACCACTCGTCCCACCAGCCGTCGCGGATGGACAGGTTGAGGCCGCCGTTGAGCGCAGACTTCATGCCGGACGTGCCGGACGCCTCCAGCGGGCGCAGCGGGTTGTTGAGCCACACGTCGCAGCCCTGGGTCAGCAGCTGGCCCAGCGCCATGTCGTAGTCCGGCAGGAACACGATGCGGTGGCGCACCTCGGGCCGGTCGGCGAACTTGACGATCTGCTGGATCAGCTTCTTGCCGCCCTCGTCGGCCGGGTGCGCCTTGCCGGCGATCACGATCTGCACCGGCTTGTCGGGGTGGAGCAGCAGCTCGGTGAGCCGTTCGGCGTCGCGCAGCATGAGCGTGAGCCGCTTGTAGGACGGCACCCGGCGGGCGAACCCGATCGTCAGCACGTCGGGGTCGAGCACGTCGTCGATCCAGCCGAGCTCGGCAGGCGAGGCGCCGCGGTCGCGCCACGAGGCGCGCAGCCGCTCCCTGGCCCCTTCGACCAGGCGGCGGCGCAGCGTGCCCCGGATGTGCCAGATCTCCGCGTCGGAGATCTTCTGCACGCCCTCCCAGCCGCGCGCCCGCTCCAGCAGCGACGGCAGCTCGCGCCCGGCCAGCTCCATGAACTCGCGGCCCACCCAGGTCGGCGCGTGCACGCCGTTGGTGATCGAGCCGATCGGCACCTCGTCGACGTCGAAGCCGGGCCACAGGTTCTTGAACATCTCCCGGCTGACCTCGCCGTGCAGCTCGGAGACGCCGTTGACGCGCTGGGCCAGCCGCATGCCCATGACGGCCATGTTGAACCGGCTCGGGTCGGCCTCGGCGCCGAGCGCCAGGATGCGCTCGACGGGCACGGTCGGCCAGGCGTTGTCGCCGCCGAAGTGGCGGGCGATCATGTCGACGGGGAACCGGTCGATGCCCGCCGGGACCGGCGTGTGCGTGGTGAACACCGTGCCGGCCCGTACGGCCTCCAGCGCCTCGTCGAACGAGAGCCGCGCCTCGGTCAGCTCGCGAATGCGCTCCACGCCGAGGAAGCCGGCGTGGCCCTCGTTGGTGTGGAAGACCTCGGGGTCGGGGTGCCCGGTGATGCGGCAGTAGGCGCGGATGGCCCGCACGCCGCCCACGCCCAGCAGCAGCTCCTGCATCAGGCGGTGGTCGGTGCCGCCGCCGTAGAGGCGGTCGGTGATGTCGCGGGCGGCGCTGTCGTTCTCGGCCACGTCGGAGTCGAGCAGCAGCAGCGGCACCCGGCCGACCTGCGCCACCCACACCTGCGCGTGCAGCACCCGGCCGGCGGGCAGGCCGACGCGGACCTTGACCGGCGTGCCGTCGGCCTCCTTGAGCTGACTCAGCGGCAGCCCGCCCGCGTCGAGCGACGGGTAGTGCTCCAGCTGCCAGCCCTCGGGCGAGAGCGACTGGGTGAAGTAGCCGTGGCGGTAGAGCAGCCCGACGGCCAGGATCGGCACGCCGAGGTCGCTGGCCGCCTTCAGGTGGTCGCCGGCCAGGATGCCGAGGCCGCCGGAGTACTGCGGCAGGGCGGCGGCGATCCCGTATTCAGGCGAGAAGTAGGCGATCGCCCGCGCGGCGTCGGGCAGGGTCTGGTACCAGCGGGGCGCGGTCATGTATTCGCGCAGGTCGTCGGCGGCGTCGGCGAGCCGGCGCTGGAAGCGGCGGTCGGCGGCCAGCTCGGCCAGCCGTTCGTGGCCGACGGCGCCCAGCAGCGCGACGGGATCGTGGCCGACCTGCTCCCAGAGTGCGGCGTCGACCTCGGCGAAGAGGTCCATCGTCTCCGGGTGCCACGACCAGCGCAGGTTGTGGACGAGCTCGCCGAGTGCGGCCAGCTCCGCGGGCAGGACGGTCCGGACGGTGAACCGGCGGATAGCTCTCACAATTTCGAACCCTATGGGCTAGGAGGGACCTCTGAGTCCTTCACCGGGAGGGAGGAACTTCAAACCCCTTCCAGGAGGAAGCATGAAGAGGGACTATTGGGGCAACTTCTTCCAATGTCAGTTCTCCCGGGGACACTCGGGGGTTCTATCCACTGCTGCCCGCAATTCACATGCAAGGATCGTTCCTGCCACGGAAAGCCTCCGGCGGTACCGAGTGTGCCGTCGCAACCTTTGAATGCGATGATCGGACGAATTCCCATCACGGACATCTCCCCCGTCGTCGACTGCGGGCAGTGGCCCGCCAAGGCGGTCGCCGGCGAGACCTTCGAGGTCTCGGCGACCGTCTTCAGGGAAGGCCATGACGCCGTGGCCGCCGGGGTGGTGCTCACCTCGCCCGACGGCCGCCGCGAGCGGCTGAGACGGATGCGCGAGCTCGCCCCGGGCACCGACCGGTGGGCGGCCGACGTCTGCCTGCCCGCCGAGGGCGAGTGGCTGTTCCGCGTGGAGGCGTGGAGCGATCCCATCGCCACCTGGCTGCACGACGCGGAGATCAAGATCCCGCGTGGCATGGACACCGACCTGATGTGCGAGGAGGGCGCCCGGCTCTTCGAGCGCGCCGCCAGGGCGGTGCGCCAGGCCGACTGCCCGGGGCCGAACGGGACGGGCCACCCGGCGGTCCAGGCCCGCACGACCGGCACAGCCGCCCCGGGAACCACTGCGGGGACCATTGCAGGAACCACCGCGGGGGCCACCGCCGGGAACGGGGGCGCCAACGGCCGCAACGGGGCCAACGGCGGCAACGGGAGCAACGGGGGCAACGGCGACGGGGCCTGTGGGCACCGGGCCGCGCTGCTCGCGATCGCCTCGACGCTGCGCAACGAGGAGCTGGACCCGCGGGCCCGGCTGTCGATCGCGCAGTTGCCGGAGACGGCCGCGCTGCTGGCCGCCCACCCGCTGCGCGACCTGGTGACCAGGGCGAAGCAGCACCGGATCAGGGTGGACCGGCGCCGGGCGCTGTACGGGTCCTGGTACGAGTTCTTCCCGCGCTCCGAGGGCGCCGTGGTGAGCGACTCCGGCATCACCAAGTCCGGAAATTTCCAGACTGCCGCCAAGCGCCTGCCCGCCATCGCCAAGATGGGCTTCGACGTCGTCTACCTGCCGCCGATCCACCCGATCGGCCACACGTTCCGCAAGGGCCGCAACAACACGCTCAGCCCGGAGCCCGACGAGCCCGGCTCGCCGTGGGCGATCGGCTCGGAGGACGGCGGCCACGACGCGATCCACCCTGATCTGGGCACCATCGGCGATTTCGACGCGTTCGTCGCCAAGGCCCGCGAGCTGGGCATGGAGATCGCGCTCGACTTCGCCCTGCAGTGCTCCCCGGACCACCCGTGGGTCAAGGAGCACCCCGAGTGGTTCACGATCCGGGCGGACGGGACGATCGCCTACGCCGAGAACCCGCCGAAGAAGTACCAGGACATCTACCCGCTGAACTTCGACAAGGACCCCGAGGGCATCTACGCCGAGGTCAAGCGGGTGCTGCGGCACTGGATGGACCACGGCGTGCGGATCTTCCGGGTGGACAACCCGCACACCAAGCCGGTGGCGTTCTGGGAGCGGCTGATGGCCGACGTGCACGCCACGGACCCCGACGTGCTCTTCCTGGCCGAGGCGTTCACCCGGCCGGCGATGCTGCAGACGCTGGCCAAGGTCGGCTTCCACCAGTCCTACACGTACTACACGTGGAAGAACTCCAAGTCCGACGTCGAGTCCTACCTGTCGGAGCTGGCCCACCAGACCTCGCGCTTCCTGCGGCCCAACCTGTTCGTCAACACGCCGGACATCCTGCACGAGTACCTGCAGCACGGCGGGCTGCCGGCGTTCAAGATCCGGGCCGTGCTCGCCGCGCTGGCCTCGCCGACGTGGGGCGTCTATTCGGGGTACGAACTCACGGAAAATGTCCCAGTACGCCCCGGCAGCGAGGAATACCTGGATAGTGAGAAATATCAGTACAGGCCGCGCGACTGGGCCACGGCCGAACGCGAGGGCCGCAGTCTTGCGCCTTTCATCACACAGCTGAATTTGTTCCGAAGAGCCCATCCGGCGCTCCAGGAATTGCGTAATCTACGGTTCCACATGGTCGACCAACCGGACATCATCTGCTTTTCCAAACGACTCCCGGGCGCCTATGACACGGCCACACGAAGGCACGGGCTGGGCGACGTCGTTCTGGCGGTGATCAATCTGGATCCGCACCACACCCATGAGGCCACGGTCGAACTCGACCTGCCCGCGATCGGTCTCGACTGGAACGCCGAGTTCGTCGTCGACGACGACCTGTCGGGCGAGTCGTACCGCTGGCGGCAGCGCAACTACGTGCGCCTCGACCCTCACATCCAGCCAGCCCACATTCTGACCGTACGGGCCTCGCCACGGTAGAACTGAATTCAGCGGGGAGTCTTCAACGTGTGTGAAAGCGCCTCCCTCATGAGCAACCCTGGGGGTCGCTCATGAGCTCCACACCCATTCCCAACTCCTTCGACGAGGAGAAGCCGCGCGATCCGCAATGGTACAAGCGCGCGGTGTTCTATGAGGTGCTGATCAGGGGTTTCGCCGATTCCAACGGCGACGGCACCGGCGACATCAAGGGCCTGATCGGCAAGCTCGACTATCTCCAGTGGCTCGGCGTCGACTGCCTGTGGCTGTTGCCGCTGTACGAGTCGCCGCTGCGCGACGGCGGTTATGACATCGCCGACTTCATGAAGATCCTGCCCGAGTTCGGGGATCTGGGAGACTTCGTGAAACTGGTCGACGAGGCGCACAAACGCGGCATGCGGGTCATCGCGGACCTCGTGATGAACCACACCAGCGACGCCCATCCCTGGTTCCAGGCTTCCCGCCACGACCCGGAGGGCCCGTTCGGCGACTTCTACGTCTGGTCGGACTCCGACAGCGCCTACTCCGACGCCCGCATCATCTTCATCGACACCGAGACCTCCAACTGGACCTACGACCCGGTGCGCGGCCAGTACTACTGGCACCGCTTCTTCCACCACCAGCCGGACCTCAACTACGAGAACCCGGACGTGCAGGACGCGATGCTGGAGGTGCTGCGCTTCTGGCTCGACCTGGGCATCGACGGCTTCCGCCTGGACGCGGTGCCCTACCTGTTCGAGGAGGAGGGCACCAACTGCGAGAACCTGCCGCGCACGCACGAATACCTCAAGCGGGTGCGCGCCGAGGTGGACCGGCTCTACCCGGACCGGGTGCTGCTGGCCGAGGCCAACCAGTGGCCGTCGGACGTGGTCGAGTACTTCGGCGACCCGGTCGGCGGCGGCGACGAGTGCCACATGGCCTTCCACTTCCCGCTGATGCCGCGCATCTTCATGGCCGTGCGCCGCGAGTCCCGCTATCCCATCTCCGAGATTCTGGCCCAGACGCCGAAGATCCCGGAGAACTGCCAGTGGGGGATCTTCCTGCGGAACCATGACGAGCTGACCCTCGAGATGGTGACCGACGAGGAACGCGACTACATGTACGCCGAGTACGCCAAGGACCCGCGCATGCGCGCCAACGTCGGCATCCGCCGCCGCCTGGCGCCGCTGCTGGAGAACGACCGCAACCAGATCGAGCTGTTCACCGCCCTGCTCCTGTCGCTGCCCGGCTCACCCGTCCTCTACTACGGCGACGAGATCGGCATGGGCGACAACATCTGGCTGGGCGACCGCGACGGCGTCCGCACGCCCATGCAGTGGGACCCCGACCGCAACGCGGGCTTCTCCGACTGCGACCCCGGCCGCCTCTACCTGCCGGTCATCATGGACCCGATCTACGGCTACCAGGGGCTCAACGTCGAGGCGCAGCAGAAGAACGCGGGCTCGCTGCTGCACTGGACCCGGCGCATGATCGAGATCCGCAAGCGCCACCCGGTCTTCGGCCTGGGCGAGTTCGCCGAGCTCAACTCCTCCAACCCGAGCGTGCTGGCGTTCGTCCGCGAGCTGGGCGACGACCGCATGCTCTGCGTGAACAACCTGTCCCGCTTCCCGCAGCCGGTGGAGCTGGACCTGCGCAGATTCGTCGGCGTCTCCCCGGTGGAGACGATGGGCGGGGTGCCATTCCCGGCAATTGGCGAACTTCCGTATCTTTTGACGCTTCCTGGGCATGGGTTCTACTGGTTCACCCTCCCGCCGGCCATCACCCAGGAGGAGTAAGACGTGCTGGATGAGCTCCTTGCCGCATGGATCAGCAGACAGCGCTGGTTCGGTGGCAAGGGGCGCCCGATCGACTCCCTGTCGATCGAGTCGGACGTCGTCATCCAGTCCGGCGACCCCAGCCTGCGCCACCTGATCGTCTCCGTGTGGCAGGACGGCTCCCGCGAGCGCTACCAGCTCCTGCTCGGGCTGCGCACCGAGCTGCCCGACACGCTCAACCACGCCCTCATCGGCCCGTACGCGACGGGCGGCGCCGAATGGTCGGCCTACGACGCGGTCCACGACAACGAGCTGACCCACTGGATGCTGGAGTCGATGGCGGGCGGCACGGGCCAGGACGGCGTGCGGTTCCGCCACCTGCCCGGCGTCGAGATCGACACCTCGCCGCGCAGCCTCGTGCTGGGGGCCGAGCAGTCCAACACCTCGCTGGTCTTCGGCGACGCGTACATCTGCAAGCTGTTTCGGCGGCTCATCCCCGGCGTGAACCCCGAGCTGGAGGTCGTCACCGCGCTGGCCGAGCGCGGCGCGCCGCACGTCGCCCAGCCGTACGGGTGGATCGAGACCGACCTGGACGGCACGCCCACCACGCTGGCCATCATGCAGGAGTTCCTGTCGAACTCCACCGACGGCTGGGACCTGGCGCTGACCAGCGTGCGCGACCTGTACAACTCGCTGTCGGGGATGTCGGCCGCCGACGCGGGCGGCGACTTCGCGGCCGAGGCGACCAGGCTCGGCGCGGCCACCGCCGCCGTCCACCGCGAGCTGGCCGCCGCCTTCCCCACCGGCGTGGTCGAGATGCACGAGGTCAAGCGGATGGCCGAGGGCTTCAGGCGCAGGCTCGGCCGGGCGGTCGCCGAGGTGCCCGAGCTGCGCCCGTACGTCGGCGTGCTGGAGGCCGCCTACCACCAGGTCGAGGAGCTGACCACCGAGGTGCCCGTGCAGCGGGTGCACGGCGACTACCACCTCGGCCAGGTGATGCGCACCACCACCGACTGGGTGGTGCTCGACTTCGAGGGCGAGCCCGGCCAGCCACTGGCCGAGCGCCGCGCCCTGTCCTCGCCGCTGCGCGACGTGGCCGGGATGCTGCGCTCCTTCGACTACGCCGCCCGCCACCTGCTCGCCGGGCACTCCGAGGCCGAGAGGCTGGAGCCCAAGGCCGAGGAGTGGTCCGCCCGCAACCGGTCGGCGTTCCTCGACGGCTACCTCCAGGGCGGCGGCCTCATCACGCCCGGCGACGCCGCCCTGCTGCGGGCCTTCGAGCTGTCGAAGGCCGTCTACGAGGTCGTCTACGAGGCCCGCAACCGCCCCGCCTGGATCTCCATCCCGCTGGCGGCCTTCCGCCACTGACCGGGCCGCGCGGCCGGTCAGTCGTGGGCCGGGGCGGGAGTGTCGGCGCTGAGGGCGGGCACGTGGCGGAGCGCGGTGGCCGCCATGATCGCCGCCGCGAGGACGACGGCGGCTCCCGCGCCCGCCGCGACCGCCAGTCCCGAGCCGAACGCCTCCCTGGCCGCGTCGGCGAGGGCGGCGGCGACGGGACCGGGCTGGCCGGACGCGACGGCGATCGCGCCGCCGAGGGTGTCACCGGCCGCCTCGGCCGCCTCCGGCGACACCCCGTCCGGCACGGTGAGCCGCGCGGTGTAGACGGCCGCCGCGATGCTGCCGAAGATCGCCAGGCCGAGCGCGCCGCCGAACTCCTGGGCCGTCTCCGACAGGGCCGCCGCCGAGCCCGACCGCTCCGGCGGGGCGGAGCCGACGACCATGTCGGTGCCGAGCACGAGCAGCGGCGACGCGCCGAGGAAGAACAGCGTCTGCCCGGTCACCAGCGGCGCGAGACCCGGCTGGGTGAGCAGGAGCAGGCCGCCCGCGCCCAGCACGAGCCCGGCGGCGGCCACGTACCCGGGCCTGATGCGGCGCGCCAGCGGCGGCGCGGCCACGAAGCCCGCGACGACCGCCAGCGTGGACGGCAGCGTCCACAGCCCGGCCTCCAGCGGCGAGAGCCCGAGGACGAGCTGCATGTACTGGCCGGCGAGCAGGCCCAGGCCGGGGCCGACCAGGATGACGAGCATGAGGCTGGCCAGCGAGCCGCTGAAGCGGCGGTCGGCGAACAGCTTGAGGTCCAGCAGCGGCGCGGGGATCGTGCGCTGCCGCCGGATGAAGACCACGGCCAGCGCCAGGCCGACGGCGAGGGCGAGGATCGCGAGCGGGCCCGGCTCACCGGCGGCCAGTTCCTTGACGCCGTAGGTGGCGGCCAGGGCGGCCACGACCGACAGCACGACGCTCACCAGGTCGAGCCGGCCCGGGTCGGGGGCGCGGTACTCGGGCAGCAGCAGCGGCCCGGCCACGAGCAGCACGGCCATCACCGGCACGCCCAGCAGGAACGCCGACCCCCACCAGAAGTTCTCCAGCAGCGCGCCGCCGACCAGCGGCCCGATCACCATGCCGCCGCTGAACCCGATCATCCAGAAGCTGATCGCGGTGGTCCGCTGGGCCGGGTCGTGGAACATGTTCCGGATCAGCGACAGCGTGGACGGCATCAGCGTGGCCCCGGCGACGCCGAGCAGCGCCCGCGCGGCGATGAGCACCTCGGCGCTCGGCGCGTAGGCGGCCAGCGCGGAGGCCACGGCGAACGCGCCCGCGCCGATCAGCAGCAGCTTCCGGCGGCCGATGCGGTCGCCGATCGTGCCCATCGTGATCAGGAACCCGGCTATGAGGAACCCGTAGATGTCATTGATCCACAACAGTTGCGCGCCGGTCGGGCGCAGGTCCTCGCTCAGGGCCGGGGCGGCCAGGTGGAGCACGCTCACGTCAATGGACAGCAACAGGGTCGGCAGGATGAGGACGCCGAGTCCGATCCACTCCCGCCGGCCGGCACGTTCTATGTTCATGCATGGAACGTTAAGAACTCAATTGCGCTTGAGGTCAAGTTCTCCCGGATAAACCCAAGATTCCGCACTTTCGGTGATTGTCTCGGTGAAAGCGGGCAGTGGCTGGGTTGGACGGTCGTCGTAGGGCAGGGTTGGGAGCATGCCGATGAGGACAGAGCTCGACCGCCTCGCGGGCGGGGCGCACCATGATCCGCACTCGGTGCTGGGCGCGCACCCGGTTCCGGGCGGGGTCACGTTCCGGGCGCTGCGCCCGCTGGCCGAACGGGTCAGGGTGGTGCTGGACGACGGCACGGCCCACGACCTGAAACACCAGGCCCACGGCGTGTTCGAGACCACGGTCCAGGGGCTGGACAAGGTGCCCGCCTACACGCTGAGCGTCCAGTACCCGGGTCACGACCCGCACGAGACGCGCGACCCGTACCGCCACTGGCCGACGCTGGGCGAGGTGGACCTGCACCTGATCGGCGAGGGACGCCACGAGCGGCTGTGGGAGGTGCTCGGCGCGCGCGTGATGGAGCACCAGGACGTACGCGGCACCGCGTTCGCCGTGTGGGCCCCCAACGCGCGCGGTATCCGCGTCGTCGGCGACTTCAACCACTGGGACGGCACCGCCTACCCGATGCGCTCGCTGGGCCGTTCGGGCGTGTGGGAGCTGTTCATCCCCGGCCTGGAAGCGGGCGAACGGTACAAGTACCAGATCCTGGGCGCCGACGGCGTGTGGCGCGACAAGGCCGACCCGATGGCCCGCCGCACCGAGGTGCCGCCGCAGACCGCCTCTGTCGTCGAGGAGTCGCTCTACACCTGGGAGGACGACGCCTGGATGGCCGCGCGCGGCGACAAGCAGGCGCGCAGCGGCCCGATGAGCATCTACGAGGTCCACCTGGGCTCGTGGCGGCCCGGCCTGTCCTACCTGGAGCTGGCCGACCAGCTCTCCGAGTACGTGGCCGACATGGGCTTCACCCACGTGGAGCTGCTGCCGGTGGCCGAGCACCCGTTCGGCGGCTCCTGGGGCTACCAGGTGACCTCCTACTACGCGCCGACGGCCCGCTTCGGCACGCCCGACGAGTTCCGCAGGTTCGTCGACCGGATGCACCAGCGCGGCATCGGCGTGCTGCTCGACTGGGTGCCCGCGCACTTCCCGATGGACGACTGGGCGCTGGCCCGCTTCGACGGCACGCCGCTGTACGAGCACGCCGACCCGGCCAGGGGCGAGCACCCCGACTGGGGCACGTACGTGTTCGACTTCGGCCGCAGGGAGGTGCGCAACTTCCTCGTGGCCAACGCCCTCTACTGGCTGAAGGAGTTCCACATCGACGGGCTGCGGGTGGACGCCGTGGCCTCGATGCTCTACCTGGACTACTCGCGGCGCGAGGGCGAGTGGACGCCGAACGTCTACGGCGGGCGCGAGAACCTGGACGCCGTCGAGTTCATCAAGGAGATGAACGCGGTCTGCTACCGGGAGGCGCCCGGCATCACGACCGTGGCCGAGGAGTCGACCGCGTGGCCGGGCGTGTCACGGCCGGCGCACCTGGGCGGGCTCGGGTTCGGCTTCAAGTGGAACATGGGCTGGATGCACGACACGCTGGAGTATCTCCGGCACGAGCCGGTCTTCCGGCAGTATCACCACCACCAGATGACGTTCTCCCTGATCTACGCCTATTCGGAGAACTACGTGCTGCCGCTCTCGCACGACGAGGTGGTGCACGGCAAGGGCTCGCTCATGGGCAAGATGCCCGGCGACGAGTGGCAGCGGTTCGCGCAGTTGCGGGCGCTGCTGGCGTTCATGTGGGCGCATCCGGGCAAGCAGCTGCTGTTCATGGGCGGGGAGTTCGGCCAGGGCTCGGAGTGGTCGGAGGAGCGCGGGCTCGACTGGTGGGTGCTGGAGTTCGACGGGCACCAGGGAGTGCAGCGGCTGGTGCGCGACCTCAACCGGCTCTACCGCGACACGCCCGCGCTGTGGGAGCAGGACTCGACGCCCGACGGGTTCCGGTGGATCGACGCCGACGACGCCCCGGGCAACACGTTCTCGTTCCTGCGCTACGCGGCCGACGGGTCCGCGGTGGCGTGCGTGGTCAACTTCAGCGGCGGGCCGCACGAGAGCTACCGGCTGGGCCTGCCGTACGGCGGGGAGTGGACGGAGGCGGTCAACACCGACGCCTACGAGTACTGGGGCAGCGGCGTCGGCAACATGGGCGCGATCGAGGCTGTCGAGGATCCCTGTCATGGGCTGCCCTACTCGACGACGTTGCGGGTGCCGCCGCTGGGAGCTGTCTGGTTGACGAAGCCCGCCTGAAAGTCTGGTGAGAAAGGGGCTCCGGCCCTATATCTGGGGGATAAATCGCCCTAAACTCCGAGATCATCCCCTTCTCGGAGGACGCCGGTGCGATTTCGCCCCCTGATCGTGTGCTCGCTCGTGCTCGCGCTGCTGCCCGCGGCGCCCGCCCTCGCCGCCGATCCGACGGCCGCACCGGTCCCGACCGCCGCCCCCAGCCCCGCTCCCAGCCCCGCTCCGAGCACCCCTGAGGAGAAGGTCGAGGAAGGGTTAGGCGTCGACGGCGGCACCGTGCGGGCCATCGTCGAGCTCACCCAGCCGATCCCCGCCCCGATCTCCGAGATCGGCAACGCCGAGGTGCTGCTGCAGCCCGAACGCCAGCCGTTCGTGGTCGTCGAGGGCACCGCCGAGGAGCTCGCCGCGCTCGCCGAGGACCCCAAGGTCACCTCGATCCGCCGCGACCGCGCCTACCCGCCGTCGCTCGTCTCCAGCCTCCCCCAGATCGGCGCCGACAAGGCGCACGCCGCCGGCTTCACCGGCAGCGGGCAGAACGTCGTCGTCCTGGACACCGGCATCGACCCCGGCCACCAGGCCTTCGCCGGCCGCATCACCGCCGAGGCCTGCTTCTCCGCCGTCGACCAGGGCGTCAAGTCGCTCTGCCCGAACGGCCAGACCAGCCAGACCGGCCCCCGCGCCGCCGACGCCACGACCGCCAACTGCCTGGCGGGCGGCGTGAACCTGTGCGACCACGGCACCCACGTGGCCGGCATCGCCGCCGGCACCGGCGGCGTCGCGCCCGGCGCCGGGATCATCGCCGTCCAGGTGTTCAGCCGCGTCGAGGACATGGACGTGTGCGGCGAGCCCGTCTGCCTGCTGGCCTTCGAGTCGTCGCTGCGGCTGGCCATGGACCACGTGGCGTCGCTGACCGCCCCGATCGCCGCCGTCAACCTCAGCCTGGGCGGCATGCCGTCCGAGACCTCCTGCGACACCAGCGAGGAAGGCCAGGTCCTCAAGCCGAAGATCGACGCGCTGCTGGCCAAGGGCATCGCGACCGTGGTCGCCGCCGGCAACGAGTACTTCGAGGGCGCCTCCTACCCGGCCTGCATCACCTCCGCCGTCGCCGTGGGCGCCAACGACGACGGCGACGCCATCGCCGACTTCTCCAACCGGGGCGCGCTGCTCGACCTGTTCGCGCCCGGCGTGGACATCGAGTCGGCGGTGCCGGGCAACCAGACGACCGTCTACAGCGGCACCTCGATGGCCACCCCGCACGTCGCCGGGGCGCTGGCCCTGATGAAGGCCGCCTCGCCGCAGACGCCCATGCCGGAGCTGATCGACAAGCTCAAGACGACCGGCAGGCCGTACGTCTACCAGGCCAACGGCGTCCAGGTGCGCACGCCGCGCCTGGACCTGGCGGCGGCGCTCGCCGGGGCGGCCCCGCAGCCTGAGATCAGCCAGAACCCGCCGGCGCTCCCCGGCGGCCCGGGTGACCCCGACTCGCCCGACCCCGGCCCCGGCACCGATCCCGAGCCGGAGCCGACCGGCAGCGGCCCGACGCCCCAGCCCGACCCGGTGGACCCGGACCCGACGCCGGTCCCGCTGCCGACCGTCACGGTCACGGTGACGATCACCGCCACCCCGAAGGCGCCCGCGACCGTCTGCACGCGCGGCACCTCGGCCAAGCCGATGACCACCAAGCAGTGGGCCGTGGAGGTCTACCGGGGCACCGGCTCGATCGACGACGCCACCCTGACCTGCTACCTCAAGCTCGCGCACAAGGCCAGCAAGGTCTTCCCCGAGCTGACCAAGGCGTCGTCGCTGGGCAAGGCGTACCGGGTGCTCAAGGCGAGCAGGACGGCCAAGCAGCGGCTCGACAGCGCCCTGCTCACCGGCTGGCTCAACTGGGCGCACGGGATGAACAACACCAAGGTCCTCAACTCCTCCGAGAAGGTGCGGCTCTCCGCGAAGTCCACGAGCACCGCGCTCAAGAAGGCGGCCGCGAACGTCCTCAAGACTCGTTAATCACTCGGGAAACCCCGACATCACGCGCCCCAGGTGCGGGCATCTGTCCCGCCGTGAGACGAATGCTCCTGGTGGCTGCGGCCACGACCTCGGCCTTGCTCGCCGCGACGGCCGCCGGGCAGGCCGACACCGGTGACCCGGTGATCAGCCCGGCGCTGATCGCCCAGCTCGACACGCACCAGAAGGTGCGCTCGATCGTCGAGGTCAAACCCGGGCAGAGCGTCACCGCCGTCGCCGGCGACGTCGAGAAGGGCTCCTCCTCCGCCCGGGTGCTGGAGTCCACCGAGTCGCCCACGTTCTTCGTCGCCGAACTCGACGCCGACGCGCTCGCCCTCCTCAGGAAGGACGCCCGGGTCAAGGCCGTGTACGAGGACGCGCTCAGCAAGCCGTTCCTGGCCGAGACCACCAAGGTGATCGGCGCCGACCGGGCCCACGCCGCCGGCTGGACCGGCAAGGGCGCCACCGTCGCCGTCCTCGACACCGGGATCGACCGCGACCACCCGTTCCTGGCCGGCCGGATCGTGGACGAGGCGTGCTTCTCCACCTCCGACGCGGCGAGCCAGGCCGTCTCCCTCTGCCCCAACGGGCAGGCCAACCAGACCGGGCCCGGCGCCGCCGACGCCGAGACCCGCCAGTGCCTGGACGGCGGCGCCAACCGGTGCGACCACGGCACCCACGTCGCCGGCATCGCCGCGGGCAAGCTCGTCGCGGGCGCCCCCGCCAACGGCGTCGCCCCCGAAGCGGGCATCCTGCCCATCCAGGTCTTCTCCCGCATCAACAGCGCCGTCGCCTGCGGCACCACCCGGGTGCCGTGCTTCCTGAGCTACACCTCCGACCAGAAACTCGCCCTCGAATACGTCGCCAGGGTCGCCAAGGAACGCAACGTGGCCGCCGTCAACATGAGCCTCGGCGGCGGCGGGCCGCACCGGCGGCACTGCGACGCCGACCCCGGCGCGGGCGAGCTCAAACCGCAGTTCGACCAGCTCATGGCCCTCGGCGCGGCCCCCGTCGTCGCCGCCGGCAACGACGGCTGGACCGACGCCGTCGCCTCCCCCGCCTGCGTCTCCACCGCCGTCACCGTCGGCGCCACCGACGACGCCGACCGCATGGCGCCCTTCTCCAACCGGGGAGTGCTGCTCGACCTGCTCGCCCCCGGCGCCGACGTCACCGCCTCCGTGCCCGACGACGCGTACGGGCTGATGAGCGGCACGTCCATGGCCGCGCCCCACGTCGCCGGCAGCTTCGCGCTGCTGAAGCAGGCGTACCCGAACCTGACCGCCGCCCAGGCGCTGCAACGGCTCCAGACCACCGGCCTGCGCATCGACACCACCGCCCGCGTCGACGCCGCGGCCGCCACCACCGGCACACCTCAAGTGTGAGCGCACGCCCGGCTCCTGCCGCTTAGGGTGGCTTTCATGGACGCAGGCAAGGCGATCAGCGAAACCGTCGGCAAGCTCCGTCAGCGGCGCACCGCGCCCCTGGTGCTGGAGCTGGACCTCACCGAAGGCGTGATCGAGGGGCCGCCCGCGGACCCCCTCGCCGCGGTGCTGTCCATGCGCAAGCCACGCCTGTCCGACGTGCTCGCCGGGCTCAAGCGCGCCCGGCAGGACTCCCGCGTCAAGGCCCTCATCGTGAAGATCGGCGGCAACCCGCTCGGCCTGGCCACCGTCCAGGAGCTGCGCCAGGCCGTCGTCCGCTTCCGCGCCTCCGGCAAGCTGACCGTGGCCTTCGGCGAGACGTTCGGCGAGTTCGGCAGCGGCACCGTGCCCTACTACCTGGCCAGCGCCTTCGAACGCGTCTACCTCCAGCCCAGCGGCGACGTCGGGCTCACCGGCATCGCCCTGGAACAACGGTTCGTCAAGGGCGCGCTCACCAAGCTCGGCGTCGGCTACGAGATGGGCCAGCGGCACGAGTACAAGACCGCCGCCAACACCTTCACCCACGACCACATGACCGAGCCGCACCGCGAGTCGGTCGGCCGGATCGTCGAATCCGTCACCGGCCAGCTCACCGCCGGCATCGCCGACGGCCGCCGCCTCGACCCCGCCAAGGTGCGCGAGCTGTTCGACCAGGGCCCGTTCATCGGCGCCGAAGCCCTCCAGGCCGGGCTGGTCGACGGCCTGGCCTACCGCGACGAGGTGTACGACGAGGTCAAGCGCGCCGCCGGCGACGAGGCCCACCTCCTGTACGTCTCCCGCTACGCCAAGGGCGCCGCCGTCCGCAAACTGCCCAACCCGACCGCCGACGGCATCGCGCTCATCCACGGCATGGGCCAGATCCGCACCGGCCGCTCCGGCCGCAGCCCGCTCGGCGGCAGCGGCGCCATGGGCTCCGACACGATCAGCGCCGCGCTGCGCGCCGCCCGGCGCGACGACCACGTCAAGGCCGTCGTGTTCCGCGTCGACAGCCCCGGCGGCTCGTACGTCGCCTCCGACACCGTCTGGCGCGAGGTCGTGCTCACCCGCAAGGTCAAGCCGATCATCGTCTCCATGGGCGACCTCGCCGCGTCCGGCGGCTACTTCGTCTCCATGGCCGCCGACGTCATCGTCGCCCAGCCCGGCACCCTCACCGGCTCCATCGGCGTCTCCGGCGGCAAGCCCGTACTGTCGGAGCTGCTCGAACGCATCGGCGTCACCTCCGAGACGGTCGCCGAAGGCGCCAACGCCGGCATGTTCTCCACCTCGCGCGGCTTCTCCCCCGAGCAGTGGGAACGGGTCAACGCCTGGCTCGACCGCATCTACGACGACTTCGTGGGCAAGGTCGCCGAAGGCCGCTCCCTCACCCGGGAACGGGCCCACGAACTCGCCCGCGGCCGCGTCTGGACCGGCGGCGACGCCCGCGACAACGGCCTCGTCGACGAGCTCGGCGGGCTGGAGGACGCGCTGGCCCTGGCCAGGAAGCGGGCCGGGCTCGCCGACGACGCGCCCGTACGCACCTACCCCCGGCTCAACCCGCTCGAGCGGCTGCGCGGGCCCGACTCCAGCGAGGACCGGGCGGCGGCGCTCACCCGGGTGCGGCTCGACGCCTGGGGGCCGCTGGCGCGGCTGTCGGCGGAGCTGGGACTGCCCGCCGGGGGGCCGCTGTCGTTGCCGGGCTGGTACGTCATCCGCTGACGGCGAGGTCCTCACCGGGGGCGCGCTGCGCGCGTGGCCGGTTCGGGCCGTGTCTCCAGGGGGAGCCGAGCTCCCCCTGACCCCCTTGGCAAGGGGCCTCCGGCCCCCTGCACCCCCGAGCGTGAGGCGGTTTCCGCAGGCCCGGCAGTGCGCCGCCCGTCAGAGCGGGTTCCGCAGCCGTGGCCAAGGAGCGGCAAGGCATCCGGCGTCGAACCCACGGGCAACCGGACCTGGAAGATCAGCCCAGGGGCCGGTATCGCCCTCGCAGCCGGACCAGTGGGTGCAGGGACGGGGTGACGTACGAGACGGCGAGGACCTGGGCGATGAAGAGCGTGTGGTCACCCGCCGGCACCACCTGGACGGTCTCGGCCTCCAGGGCGGCGACGCCGTCCTCCAGCACCAGGGCGTCCGAGTGCGGTCCGCGGTGGTGGGGCGCGCCGGCGACAAGGTGGCGGGCGCTGGGCCGGCCGGGGGCGGCGAAGCGGCTGGCCATGGCGGCCTGGCCGGAGGAGAGCAGGGAGCACGCCCAGCGGTCCTGGCGGCACAGCACCTCGCTGAGGTAGCCGCCGCTGGACAGGCTGATCAGGACGAGCGGCGGCGCCAGGGAGACCGACAGCAGCGCCGAGATCGTCACGCCCAGGTCGTCGCGGCCGTCGCGGACGGTGACGACCGCGACGCCGCCGGCGAGCTGGGCCATGGCCTCGGTGAACTCGCTCACGGCGAGGGCCTCAGGGGAGAGGCCCCCGCCGGGCGGGTCAGCCGAGGCCGTTCGCGCTCAGCCATTCCTTGGCCACCGTGGCGGGCTCGTCCTTGTTGACGGCGATCTTCTGCATCATGTCCAGCAGCGAGTCGGTCGTCAGCTTGGCGGAGATCGCGTTGAGGGTGGTGCGCACCGTGTCGGTGGCTCCGGCCTTGTTCAGGAGCGGGGTCACGTTCTGGGCGGGGAAGATGTTCTTGGTGTCCTGGAGCGGCACCAGGTTGTTGGCGGTGATCTTCGGGTCGGTGGAGAACACGTTGCCGACCTGGATGGAGCCGTCCTTGATGGCGTCGGCCGTGGCCGGGCCGGTGGGCTTCCACTGCTTGAACTCGATGCCGTAGACCTCCTTGAAGGGGGCCTCCCAGCGCTTCTTGAACTCCGGCGGACCGCCCACGATCATGTCCTTCGACACCTTGGCCAGGTCTTCCATCGTGTTGACGGACTGCTTGGACTGGGTGTCCTTGCTGATCGACAGCGTGTCCTTGTCCTCGGCCGGGGAGGACTCGAGCACTTCGAGCTCGGCGGGGAGCTTCTCCTTCAGCGCGGCGTTGACCTCTTCGGTGGTCGCGGCCTTGTTCTGCTGGTCGATGAAGGCCAGCAGGTTGCCGTTGTACTCGGGCACCAGCGTCAGGCCGCCGCTCTTGACCTGGTCGTAGACGACCTCGCGGCTGCCGATGCGGGGCTTCTCCTCGACCGTCACGCCCTTGGCCTCCAGCGCCTGGGCGTAGATGGAGCCGAGCAGCACGCTCTCGTCGAAGTCGAAGGAGCCGATCACGACGGTCCCCCCGCCGCCGCCGGTGGCGGAGCCCGTGGGCGCCGCGCTCGTGGTGTCGAGCGGGTTGCCCCCGCCGCCGCCACCACCGCAGGCCGTCAAGGTGAGCGCCGCGGACAGGACGACCGCCGCGGTGCTGAACATGCGTCTCATTAAAATGTCCCCTTCTTGCGGGAGGTAGTACGAAAAATCAACGTGTCTTCAGTCGTTGGCTCACCCCCGGGGAGACCGTCACCCTCTGCGCGAGGGTGAACGCGATCTGCACCACGAGCGCGAACAGCACAATCAACACTGAACCCCCGACGACGCTCGCGTAATCCTTCGTCGCGAACCCGTCGATCACGAACCTGCCCAGACCGCCCAGCCCCGTGTAGGCGGCGACGGTCGTGGTGGCGACCACCTGGATCGCCGAGAGCCTGAGCCCGAGGAGGATGAGCGGCAGCGCGACCGGCACCAGCACCCGCCCGAGCACCTGGCCGCCGCGCAGCCCCATCCCGTACGCCGCGTCGCGCAGCTCGGGGTCCACTCCCCTGATGCCCTCGAACGTGTTGACCAGGATCGGCGGCACGGCCAGCAGCACCAGCGGGATGATCACCGGCCAGATCGACGCGGTGCCGAGCAGCAGCACGAACAGCACCAGCAGGCCGAGCGTCGGCAGCGCCCTGGCCAGGTTGGCCGAGACGACCACGAGCACCCCGCCCCGGCCGGTGTGGCCGATGAGCAGCCCGATCGGCACCGCGACCAGCATCGCCAGCGCGAGCGCCAGGGCCGAGAACTCCAGGTGTTCGAGCAGCCGTACGGGGATGCCGTCGAAGCCCGTCCACCGGGCGGGGTCGCCGAAGAAGTCGATCAGCCAGTTCACGACGCCCCCCTCGCCCGCACCCACGGGGTGAGCAGCCGCTGGGCCAGGAGCAGCAGCCCGTCGGCGATGAGCGCCAGCGCCACGATGAGCACGATGCCGACGACGACCGGCGGCAGGAACGGGTTCTGGTAGGCCCGGGTGAACAGCATGCCGAGACCGCCCTCACCGATCAGCGCGCCCACGCTCACCAGGCTGATGCTGGAGACCGCGACGACCCGCAGCCCGGCGATCACCACGGGCGCGGCGATGGGCAGCTCGATCTGCACCAGCCGGCGCAGCGGCGTGAAGCCCATGGCCACCGCCGACTGGCGGACGTGCGGAGGCACCGAGCCGATGCCGTCGACCACGGCCGGGATGAGCACGGCCATGGCGTAGAAGGTCAGCGGGACGATCACGGTGATCGGTGACAGCCCGGTGACCGAGATCAGCAGCATGAACAGCGGCAGCGACGGCAGCGCGTAGATCACGTTGAAGATGCCGGCCGTCGGCTGGTAGAGCCACCGCCATCGGACGCTGGCCAGCCCCAGCGGCAGGGCCAGCGCGAGCCCCAGCACGATCGGCACCAGCGACATGAGCAGGTGGTCGCCGAGCAGGTCCCTGATGCTGCCGACCCGCCCGGTGTCCCAATTGCGCGCGATCCACTCCCAGAGTGAGGGCGGGCCGTCACCCATGGGCGGCCTCCGCCAGCGCCTCGTCCAGCGCCTCCCTCGTGGCCACGCCGACCACCTCGCCCCGCTCGTCCACGGCCACCGCGGTGCCCGACGGCGACAGCAGCGCCGCGTCGAGCGCGGTGCGCAGCGAGTCGGTGCCGAACACGAACGTGCCGGCGCCCTCGGGGGCGGGCAGGTCGGTGCGCAGCCGCAGCCCCTCGGTGGAGACGAACTGCAGCCGCCGGATGCCCCGGTCGCGGCCCAGGAACTCGCGGACGAAGTCGTCGGCCGGCTCCGACAGCAGCGTCTTCGGGGCGGCGAGCTGCGCCAGCTTCCCGCCCACCCGCAGCACCGCGACCTGGTCGCCGAGCTTGATGGCCTCGTCGATGTCGTGGGTGACGAACACGATCGTCTTGTTCAGCTCCGACTGCAGCCGCAGCAGCTCGTCCTGGAGGCTGGTGCGGACCACCGGGTCGACGGCGCTGAACGGCTCGTCCATCAGCAGCACCGGCGGATCGGCGGCCAGCGCCCTGGCCACGCCCACCCGCTGCTGCTGCCCGCCGGAGAGCTGGAAGGGGTAGCGGCCGGCCAGCCCCGGGTCGAGCCCGACGCGCTCCAGCAGCTCCATGGCCCTGTCGCGGGCCTTCCTGCGGTCCCAGCCGAGCAGGTAGGGCACGGTGGCGACGTTGTCCAGGATCTTGCGATGCGGGAACAGGCCGGCCTGCTGGATCACGTACCCGATGCCGCGCCGCAGCGTCGGCGGGTCGATGTCCTGGACCGGCTCCCCGTCGAGCAGGATGCGCCCTTCGGTGGCGTCGATCATCCTGTTGATCATCCGCAGTGACGTCGTCTTCCCGCAGCCCGACGGGCCGACGAACACGGTGATCTCGCCCGTGGGCGCCTCAAGGCTGAGGCGGTCCACGGCTACCGTTCCGTCTGGGTAGCGTTTGGTGACAGCGTCGAATGTGATCACGCGCGACCTTCCGCTTCGTGGCAGGGCCGCAGCCCCCCTGCCACGACCGCCGCATGATCTAACGGCAACCACCCTACGGCGATTGAACGTGGTCTGTCCCATCGGGAGGAGGTTAAGCGGTTCACTGACCTGCGATTCCGTACGAATTCGTGATCTGGTAGTGCGCCGGCCTGGGTGGAGTTGGCATGATTGCCTCCACATGCACAGACGCCGCACCCTCACCCGCAGCGTCCGCTTTTCCCAGTAAGAGGATCCGGTCACGTGACACACCCGCTCACCGGTCAGCACTCCCGCACCGAGCTGATCGCAGAGCTCTACGACCGTCACGCCGCCGGGCTGTTCGCGTACTGCGCGGACCAGCTCGGCGACCCTGGCTCCGCGGCAGACGTCGTGGCGACCGTGCTCGCCGCCGTGCCGTCGCAGCCGCCCCCGCGTGCCGCCCTGTACGCCTACGCCCGGCGCGAGATCTTCCGGCGTGACGTCGTCTACGCGCCGCCCGTCGTCGACCCGCTCATCGACCCGGCCTCGGCGCTGGTCGAGCGGGCGCTGCGCGAGCTGCGTCCGGCGCAGCGCGAGGTGCTCGTGCTGGTCCAGGTGTGCGGGCTCAACCGGGAGGAGCTCGCCTGGGTGCTCGACGTGGCGCCCGACACCGCCGAGGAGCTGGCGGTCAGCGTGGCGCACCGGTTCACGCAGGCGCTCGGGCTGGCGCTGGCCGGCGCCGGCGGCCGCGTGTCCAAGCCGGTCGCCGACGTCTACGGCGCGCTCGCCGTCGCGCCGCTGCGCGACGTGCTCGGCCGCCTGCCGTGGCAGACGCCGCCGGCGGCGCTGCGCGTCCACTTCGCGGGATCCCGTACGGCCGAGCCGGCGCCGATGTTCGTCAAGCCGCGCTGGCCCGTGCCGCCGACCTGGCCGCTGCCGCTGGGCGCCGCCGACCCGGCGAGCACCACGGGGATCTTCCCGACCGAGCTGCTCGCGCCGCCGTCGCCGTCGCGGATGCCCGACCACGAGGCCACCACGGCGCCGATGCCCAGGCTGCGTGACCCGCTGGCGCCCTCGCCCGAGCGCACCGGCCGGCCGACGACCTTCCGCGCCTTCGAGGCGGCCCCGCCCGCCCCGTCCGGCCTGTCCACCCCGTTCTCCGCCTTCGAGGCCCGCCGCCCCATCGGCGGCGCGCCCGCCAAGGACCTGCTCGGGAGGGATGTACCCGCCAAGGGCGCGCCGCAGGCGCGGCTGGAGCGGCCGTTCGTCATGCCCGCGCCGGTCCCGGCGGACGTGCTGGACGACGAGCCGGTGACCCAGGACCTGCCCGCCGTCACCGACGCCCGCGCCCCGCGCGAGGCCGGGCCGCTGTTCACGCCCCGGGCGCAGCCGAAGGAGCCGGTCTACCGGATGCCGCTGCCGCCGGAGCCGCCCGCCGCGCCGGACGCTCTCCCGGCGAGCACGACGGAGCCGGAGCAGGACTCGGCGAGCGAGCCGCAGGCCAGGCCCGCGCCGGCCCCACGACGGACGCCGGCCCCACGGAGGGCGTCCGGATCGGGCAAGGCCGCCCGGCGGCCCAAGGGGAAGAAGCGCCGCAGGCACCACGACTGGGCCTGGGAGCTCACCGGCTTCCTGATCTGCGTGGTCATCGCGATGATCGTGTTCTTCTCCGTCCCGATGATCGTCAGCCCGTGATCACATGGTGTTGACGATCAGCCCGATGTGCGTGAAGTAGTTCAGCGCCCCGAACAGCGCGAACACCACCCCGGCCACCAGCCAGCACACGCCCGTCACCGTCGCCGCGGGCCCGCCACGGGCCCGCAGCGCGAACGGGAACACCACGGCCCCGATGCCCACCAGCACGTACAGCCCGGAGATGAACGTCGCCTCCAGCATCGGCATGTCCGCGAACGCCCCGGAGATCGGCTCCTGCGGCGGCGCGGCGAACAGCGTGTACGTCCACCCGGCGGCGGCGATGCCGAAGCAGGCCAGCCCCATCGCGAAGGCGAACAGCGAGATCGGCCCCGCCACCCGCGCCACGTGCTCGCGCCGGTCCGCGGCCCCCTGGGGCGGCGTCCAGCGCTTCCACAGGTAGAGGGCGGCGGCCAGCAGCATCGCGCCGAACGCGAGCGACGGCTCGCCGAAGATGATGTTGTCGAACGGGAACCCCTGCCCGGCGAGCGGCCAGGTGAGCGTCATGTGCAGCCCGGTGAGCGCCAGCAGCGCGCCGAGCACGCCGAACGCCAGCGCCCACCCGTCGACGTGCTCCATCGGGTCGCCGCGCAGCAGCTTCCTGCCGAACCAGACCACGAGCACCAGCCCCACGCCCGCCGCGACGGCCATGATCGTGTTGTACGTGGGCATCTTCGTCCAGTCGATCTTCAACTCCGGCTGGACCAGCAAATATCCGACCATACCCGCATGACTACCCTGGGTGATCAATCCGACACGCCGGACAGGATCAGCCCGCTGGTCGGCACCCCCGTTCCGGCCGTCACCAGCACGTTCCGCACGCCGTCCACCTGGTTGGCGGCGGTGCCGCGGAGCTGGCGCACGGCTTCGGCGATGCCGTTCATGCCGTGGATGTACGCCTCGCCGAGCTGCCCCCCGTGCGGGTTGACCGGCAGCCGCCCGCCGAGCTCGATGCCGCCGTCGCGCACGTACGCGGCGGCCTCGCCGCGCCCGCAGAACCCCAGCTCCTCCAGCTGCGTCAGGACGAACGGGGTGAAGTGGTCGTACAGAATCGCGGTCTGGATGTCGGCGGGCGTCAGCCCGGACGTCTCCCACAACTGCCTGCCGACCACTGACATCTCCGGCAGGCCGGTCATGTCGTCGCGGTAGTAGCTCGTCATCATCATCTGCCCGGCGCCGGAGCCCTGGGCGGCGGCGGTGACGACGGCCGGGGTGCGGCGCAGGTCACGGGCGCGCCCGGCGGTGGTGACGACGAGCGCCACCGCGCCGTCGCTCTCCTGGCAGCAGTCGAGCAGCCGCAGCGGCTCGGCGATCCACCGCGACGCCTGGTGGTCGGCCAGCGTGATCGGCCTGCCGTGGAACCAGGCCGCCGGGTTCGTCGCCGCGTGCCGGCGCATGGCCACCGCCACCCGGCCCAGGTCCTCGGACGTGGCGCCGTAGGCGTGCAGGTAGCGGCGGGCGAACATGGCCACCCACGCGGCGGGCGTCACCAGCCCGTACGGCACGTGCCAGCTCATCTCCATGCCCTGCGAGGACTGCTGCCCGGCGAGCCCCGCGTCCGGCCGGCCGAACCGGCGGCCCGAGCGCTCGTTGAAGGCCCGGTAGCAGACGACCGCGCGGGCCGCCCCCGTCGTGACGGCCATGGCCGCGTGCGCCACGGTCGCGCAGGCCGCGCCGCCGCCGTAGTCGACGCGGGAGAAGAAGCTCAGGTCGCCGATGCCCACCTCGCGGGCGACGGCGATCTCCTGGTTGGCGTCCTGCGTGAAGGTGACCAGGCCGTCGACCTCGGCCGGGGACAGCCCGGCGTCGTCCAGCGCCGCGAGCACCGCCTCGGCCGCCAGCCGCAGCTCCGAACGGCCGGAGTCCTTGCTGAACTCGGTCGCGCCGATGCCCGCGATCGCCGCGTCCAGGCGCGTCACGGCCGCACCTCCGGCAGCAGCAGGGTGACGGTCCCGGTGGCGTGGTCGCCGAGGCTGACCCTGCCCGTGACCCCCACCGTGACCTCGCCGTCCGCGAGCGCGGTGACGCCGCCCCGGAAGCTCAGCCGGTCACCCGCGTAGGCGGGCACGCCGAGCTTCACGTCGATCCGCCTGATCACGGCCTCCGGCCCGGCCCAGTCGGTCACGTACCGCTCGACCAGTCCCATCGTGGTCAGGATGTTGAGGAAGATGTCCTTCGCCCCCTGCCCCCTGGCGACCTGGACGTCATGATGGACAGGGGTGAAGTCCATCGTGGCCAGCGCGGTGGAGACGACCACCGTGGGCGTGAGGTCGAGCGACAGCTCGGGCAGCGCCGCGCCCACCTCGACCTGATCTCGCGTCAGCATCACGGCTCCCCGGGCGTCCAGACGGGCAGGACCAGCTCGTCGTCCATCGTCCGGTACGCGACCCGTACCGGCATGCCGACCGCCACCGACTCCGGCGGGCAGTCGACCACGTTCCCCACGATCCGCACCCCTTCGGGCAGCTCCACGACCGCCACCACGAACGGCGTCTCGCGGCCCGGAACCGGCGGATGGTGGTGGACCACGTAGCTGTAGACGACGCCCTCGCCGCGCGCCACCACGTGGGCGCGGTTCACCGAATGGCAGCGCGGGCACATCGGGCCCGGCGGGTGACGCAGCTCGCCGCAGTCGGCGCAGCTCTGGACCCGCAGCTCGCCGCGCCGCACGCCGTCCCAGAAGAACGCGGTGTCACGGTTCACCGAGGGCCGCAGCGGGTACGGCTCGGCCCGCTTCTCCGGCGGCCGGAACTTCAGCACCCGGAACAGCATCTCGGCCACCGGCTCTCCCTCACCGGCGTACCAGGTGACGACCCAGGTCGCGAAGAACCCCTCGCCGAGCGCGGTCCGCTTGGGCCCGACCAGGCCGGTGAAGCGGGTGGCGGGGGTCAGCAGCTCGCCGACGCGCGCGTAACGGTGGTAGGTCTGCTCGCAGTTGGTCGCCACGACGCCCGTGTAACCGGCCGCGTCCAGCGCGCCCATCATGACGCTCACCGGCGAGCTGTCGCCGGGCGCCGGCGCGGTCATCGTCCATACCTGCGCCATCGCGGGCGGGGCCAGGCCCCTGTCCAGGTAGACCGGGTTGCGGTCGCCCATCGCGGCCAGCCAGTGGCGGATCATCGGCACGTTCACCGGATCGTCGGCCGGGGCCCCGGCCAGCTCGCCCAGCGCCGCCTGCTTGGCTGCCAGGTCCAGCAGCTCCTCGCCGGTCATCGGGGCGGCCTCGGCAGGCTCAGGCCGAGCATCGCGATCAGCTCCCGCTGCACCTCGTTGACGCCGCCGCCGAACGTCAGCACCACCGCGCCCTTGACCGCCCGGTCCGTCCGCTCGATCAGCTCGGCCGTCTCCGGATCGGCCGGGTCGCCGTGGCGGGCCAGCACGTCGCCGAGCAGCCGACCGGCCTCCTGCATGCGCTCCGAGCCGTAGACCTTGGTGGCCGACGCGTCGGGGGCGCCCAGCCAGCCCAGGTCCATGTTGGCCGCGACCTGCCAGTTCAGCAGCTCGTTGGTGCGGAACCAGGCGCGCACCCGGCCGAGCGCGCGCCGTACGTCGGGCTCGTCCGCCAGCCCCGCGCGGCGGGCCCAGGTCAGGAAGCGGTCGTAGGTCTGGCCGAGGTTCCCGGCGGGGCCGAGCGTGACGCGCTCGTGGTTGAGCTGGTTGACGATCAGGTCCCAGCCCTTGTCCACCTCGCCCACCACCAGGTCCACGGGCACCCGCACGTCCGTGTAGTAGGTGGAGTTGGTGTGGTGGCGGCCGTCCATCGTGACGATCGGCGTCCAGGAGAAGCCCGGGTCGTCCGTCGGGACGATCATCATGGTGATGCCCTTGTGCTTCCTGGCCTCCGGGTTCGTGCGGGCGGCGAGCCAGACGTACTGGGCGTGGTGCGCGCCGCTGGTGAAGATCTTCTGCCCGTTGACGACGTAGTGGTCGCCGTCGAGCACCGCGGTCGTGCGCAGCGCGGCCAGGTCGGTGCCCGCCTCCGGCTCGCTGTAGCCGATGGCGAAATGGCACTCGCCGGCCAGGATGCTCGGCAGGAACCGCTCCTTCTGCTCCTCCGTGCCGTACTGCATGAGCGTCGGGCCGACCGTCTGAAGGGTGATGATCGGGTACGGGATTCCGGCGCGGGCGATCTCGTTGGCGAAGATCTGCTGTTCGAGCGGGCCGTGGCCGCCTCCGCCGTACTCCTTCGGCCAGCCGAGACCCAGCTTGCCGTCACGGCCGAGGCGGCGGCAGTGCTCCAGGTACGCCTCGCCGAACGGGTCCTCGGCCAGCTTCGCCCGGTCCTCGGGGGTGAGGCAGCCGGCGAAGTACTCGCGCAGCTCGTCGCGGAGGCGGCGCTGCTCGGGGGTCAGGTCGATGTGCATCAGGCGAGCCCTCCGATCAGGTCGAGCTGGGCGTCGGCGCCGCCGAGCAGGTGCGCCAGGTGCTTGGCCTGGGCGAAGTAGCGGTGCAGCGGGTAGGTGACGTCCAGGCCGAGGCCGCCGTGCAGGTGCTGGCAGGTGTAGAGCGCCCGCGCCGCCTCGTCTGCGTGCAGCGCGGCCACGGCCAGGTCCTCCTCGGCGGGCAGCCCGGCGTCCAGCCGCCAGGCGCCCGACCACATGGCCACGTCCAGTGCCCGGCCGGTGATGTAGACGTCGGCGATCTGCATGGTGACGGCCTGGAACTCGGCGAGCGCGCGGCCGAACTGCTTCCTGGTCCTGATGTGGGCGGTGGTCAGCTCCAGCGCGCCGGCCAGCACGCCGCTCGCCTGCGCCGTGACCGCCGCGGTGAACAGCCGCCGCAGGTCGCCGGCCGCCTCCGGGCCGCCGACCCGCTCGGCGGGGCAGCGCTCCAGCGTGATCGTGGCGGCGGGCTCGCCGGTGGAGGTGAACTCGGGGGCGGCGGGCGGCGCGTGGACCAGGAACAGGCCCTGGTCGGCGGTGACCAGCACGTCGCCGCCGGGATGGGTGACCCCGGACTTGCGGCCCGTCAGGAACCAGCCCGCGGCCAGGTCGGCGGGCGCCCGCTCGGCGATGGTCACGGGCGGCGCGGTCAGCGGGCGGCCGGGCTCCCGGATCGCCACCGAGGCGGGGGTCTCGCCGGACAGGCGGCGCTGCTGCCCGGGGCTGCCGTGCCGGCTCGCGGCCAGCGTGCTGACCAGCGTCTCGCGTAACGGGCCCGGCGCGGCCCTGGCGCCCAGCTCGCGCAGCACGACCGCCATCTCGACCGGCCCCAGCCCGGCGCCGCCCGCGTGCTCGGGCACGCAGATCGCCGTCAGGCCCGCCTCGCGCAGCGCGTCCCACAGCCGGGCCGCGTCCTGCCCGTCCTCCCTGGCCAGCAGCTCCGCGGTGAGGGTACGCAGGTCCCGCTGGGTCTCGTCGAGGTTGAAGTCCATGCACCACCACCAAGCGCTCGGTCGGTAGAATGGCAAACTAGAACAGATTCTAATATCTGTCCAGAGGGCGCCCATTTCGACAAGTCCAGATATAGCCGTGTAACGCCAAAGACATGCATCTATACGGCTTGTTAGTGACTGGCGAGTAACAAGCCGGGTTATCGAGAAATCAGATAACGTGTTCTCATGCGCACTCCGCAGGCGGACGTCGCCACGCCCCCCGCCGACCCCGAGGGGCCGACGGAGCACCACCCCGCGCCCGGCGGCAACAGCGCCCGCTCACGCAGCCAGCACCAGCGCCGCAAGCGCATCGTCCAGGCCGCCGCGGCCCTCGCCTCGCGCGGCGGCGTCGAGGCGATGCAGATGCGCACGGTCGCCGAGCGGGCCGGCGTCGCCCTCGGCACCCTCTATCGCTACTTCCCGTCCAAGATGGACCTGGTCGTGGCCGTGGTCGGCGAGGAGATCGACCTCCTCGAAAGCAGCATCCAGCGCCGCCCGCCGAGCTCCCCCACCCCGTCCGGCCGCGCCGTCGACGTGCTGATGCGCGCCACCCGCGGCCTCATGCGCGAGCCCGAGCTGGCCGACGCCCTCATCAGGTCGCTGATCCTGGCCGAGGTCGAGACCCCGTTCGGCGACCGCATGACCGGCCTGCTGCTGCGCGTCTCGGCCGGCGGCCTCGACCCGGCGCGGGCGTCGGAGGAGCAGCTCGCCCTGGCCGGCTCCCTGTCGAGCATCTGGGTCCAGGAGCTGCTGGAGATGCTGCGCGGCCGGCGCACCTACGACCAGATCCAGCGCCGCATCGAGATCGCCTCCGACCGCCTGCTGAACGACCTCTGACCTGCCCTTTCGCGTAGAAGAGGCGATCTGTCGGTGGCGTCGTCTATACAGGGGGTATGAGCGACAAGCCGTCCAACGAGGACTTCCTCCGGCAGGCTGACCCGATGCGCCGGGAGCTGCTCGCGCACTGCTATCGCATGATGGGGTCGGTGCACGACGCGGAGGATCTCGTCCAGGAGACCTATCTGCGTGCCTGGCGGGCCTACGACGGGTTCGAGGGGCGCTCGTCCCTGCGCACGTGGCTCTATCGCATCGCCACCACCCAGTGCCTGACCGCGCTCGACAGCCGGGGCCGCCGCCCGATGCCGACGGGCCTGGGCGCGCCCGCCACCGAGCCGAGCGCGCCGCTGGTGCAGCGGGGCGAGGTGCCGTGGCTGGAGCCGGTGCCCGACGGGATGGTGGGCGCGGGCGGCGACGACCCGGCCGCGATCGTCACCTCGCGCGAGAGCATCCGGCTCGCGCTCGTCGCGGCCCTGCAGCACCTGCCGCCGCGCCAGCGCGCGGTGCTGATCCTGCGCGACGTGCTCAAGTGGCGCGCGGCCGAGGTCGCCGAGGCGCTCGAGACCACGACCACCGCCGTCAACAGCATCCTGCAGCGGGCCCGCACCCAGCTCGCACAGGTCGCGCCCAGCCTCGACGACCGCCCGCAGCCGCTGACGCCCGAGCAGAGCGAGCTGCTCGACCGCTACGTGGCCGCGTTCGAGAGCTACGACATCAAGACCATCGTCGACATGTTCACCAAGGAGGCGATCTGGGAGATGCCGCCCTTCGAGGGGTGGTATCAGGGGCCCGACGCGATCGTCGAGCTCGTCGAGACCCAGTGCCCGGCCCAGGCGCCGGGCGATCTGCGGCTGGTGCCGGTGCGGGCCAACGGCCAGCCGGCGTTCGCCCTGTACTTCCGGGAGGCCGACGGCTACCGGCGCTTCTCGCTGCTGGTGATCGACTTCGACGGCCCGCTGATCAGCCATGTGGCGATGTTCTTCGACCTGGCGCTGTTCGAGCTGTTCGAGCTGCCGGAGAGCCTGCCCGCCGGGACTTTCGCGGCCAACTAGAACCGGTTACAGTCGCCACCAGAGCATCGTTCTGGAGGTGGCTGTGGGCACACCCGTGATCGTCGAGGCCGTACGCACGCCGATCGGCAAGCGCGGCGGCTGGCTGGCCGGCCACAAACCGCAGCAGGTGCTGGCCACGGCGCTGAACGGCCTGCTTGCCCGCTCCGGCCTCGATCCCGCCGCGGTCGAGCAGGTGTTCGCCGGCTGCGTGACGCAGGCCGGTGAGCAGGGCGGTCACGTCGGGCGGCACGCCTGGCTCTACGCCGGGCTGCCCTACCAGGCGGGCGTCACGACCGTCGACGCGCAGTGCGGCTCCTCGCAGCAGGCCGTGCACCTGGCGGCGGCGATGGTGCGCGCCGGGGTGATCGACGTGGGCGTGGGCTGCGGGGTTGAGGTGATGAGCCGGGCGCCGCTCGGCAGCAACGTGTTACCGGCCCAGCCCCGGCCCGACGACTGGAGCATCGACCTGCCCGACCAGTTCACCGCGGCCGAGCGGATCGCCCGGCGGCGCGGGCTCACGCGCGAGCGGCTCGACTGGTTCGGCGCGCGGTCGCAGCGGCTCGCGGCGCGGGCCTGGGCGGGCGGCCGGTTCGCCCGGGAGATCGTGCCCGTCGGCGAGGTCAGCCGCGACCAGGGGCTGCGCGAGACCACCGTCGAGGGCCTGGCCGCGCTCAAGCCGGTCCAGGGCGAGGGCACGCTGCACACCGCCGGGACCTCCTCGCAGATCTCCGACGGGGCCGCCGCCGTGCTGGTGATGAGCGAGGAGGCCGCGGCCAGGCACGGGCTGCGCCCGAGGGCGCGGATCCTGGCCCAGGCGCTCGTCGGCGCGGAACCGTACTTCCATCTGGACGGGCCCGTGGACGCGACGGCGAAGGCGCTCGCGGCGGCCGGCATGGCGGTGGGCGACATCGACAGGTTCGAGGTGAACGAGGCGTTCGCGTCGGTGGTGCTGTCGTGGGCGAGCGTGCACCAGCCGGACTTCGACCGCGTCAACGTCAACGGCGGCGCGATCGCGCTCGGCCACCCGGTCGGCGCGACCGGCGCGCGGCTGATCACCACGGCGCTGCACGAGCTGGAGCGCTCGGACTCGGCGACGGCCCTGGTCACGATGTGCGCGGGCGGCGCGCTGGCCACGGCCACGATCCTTGAGCGGATCACGTGACGGGACGGATCCCGAAAAATCATTCCCATCCACCCGCCCCCGCACCCACACTCGACGAAGACCACGCACGCACGACGGGGGCCATTCCAATGACACGAACGCGGCGCAGGCCGTTCACCGAACAGCGCACCCAGGACCTCGGCGGCGGGGTATGGAGCGTGCCCGTGCCGATCCCCGGCAACCCGCTCGGCTACACGCTCGTGTACGCCGTCGAGTCGCCCAACGGCCCCCTGCTCGTCGACGCGGGCTGGAACCACCCCGACGCCTGGGCGGCGCTGCGTGACGGGCTGGCCGCCGCCGGCATGGCCGTGGCCGACGTCAGCGGCGTGGTCGTCACCCACTTCCACCCCGACCACGCCGGGCTCGCCGGGCAGGTCAGGCAGGAGTCGGGCGCCTGGATCGCGATGCACGAGGCCGACGCGGCGCTGGTCGCGATGATGCACGGGCTGGCCCGCGACGAGCACCGGGACTTCCAGGCCGAGATGCTGCGGCGGGCCGGCGCGGACCCGGAGGCGGTCGCGGCGGCGTCCGGCGGCAGGGGCGAGCCGCCCGCACGGCCGGACCGGGAGCTGCGCGACGGCGACCTGATCGACCTGCCCGGCCGGAAGCTGCGGGCCGTGCACACGCCGGGCCACACCCCTGGCCACGTCTGCCTGCACCTGGAGGACGCAGACCGGCTGTTCACCGGCGATCACGTCCTGCCCGGCATCACCCCGCACATCGGGATCTACCCCTTCGACCGGGACGACGTCGACCCGCTGGGCGACTTCCTGGACTCGCTGCACCGGGTGGGCGAGCTCGGCCCGCTCGACGCCCTGCCCGCCCACGAGTGGACTTTTCCGGATGTGGCGGCACGGGCGGCCCAGATCCGCGATCATCACGAGGAGAAGCTCGAACGACTCCACGCCCAGCTCCGCGACCGGTCCGAGCCGCCGACCATCTGGGAGACCGCCGCCATGATGACCTGGAACCGGCCCTGGTCCGACCTGCCGCCGATGCTGCGCGGCCTGGCCGCCGGCGAGGCCGCCGCCCACCTGCGCACGCTGGAGGCCCGCGGCGCGATCCGCCGCGTTCCCGGCGACGGCGCCGTACGGTTCCAAGCCCTAGACTCCTAGACATCCGATGTCCAGGGGGAAGATCGTGGCGGTCACCGACGCGGCCATCGACCGGATCAAGCAGATGATCCTCTCCGGCGAGCTGGCCCCCGGCGACCGGCTGCCCAAGGAGGCCGACCTGGCCGAGCGCCTCGGCCTGTCACGCAACTCGCTGCGCGAGGCCGTCCGGGCGCTGGCCCTGATCAACGTCCTGGACGTGCGGCAGGGCGACGGCACCTACGTGACCAGCCTGGAGCCCCGGCTGCTGCTCGACACCCTGTCGTTCGTGCTCGACCTGCACCGCGACGACACCGTCATCCAGTTCTTCGAGGTGCGCCGCATCCTCGAACCCGCCGCCACCGCGCTGGCCGCCGAGCTGATGACCGACGAGGAGGTCGGCGAGCTGCGCGCCGTCCTGGAGGCGCTGCCCGCAGATCCGACCATTGAGGAGCTCGTCGCCAACGACCTGGAGTTCCACCACCGCATCGCGCGCGGGTCGGGCAACAGCGTGCTGTGCTCGTTCGTCGAGAGCCTGTCCGGGCCCACCACCAGGGCCCGGATCTGGCGCGGCCTCACCCAGGAAGGCGCCCTGGACCGGACGCGCGAGCAGCACGCGGCCATCTACGAGGCCATCGCCGCCCGCCAGGCCGACGTGGCCCGGTCCTGGGCCACGGTCCACATAGCGGGCGTCGAATCCTGGCTGCGCAAGGCCCTGCCCGAGGGGCATGGCCTGGCGGCCGGGCTCCGGGCTAGTGGGCGGCCCGGCCCTTGAGGCTCAGGCCGGTCGGGAAGCTCGGCACCTTGCCGACCTCGTTCGACGCGATGACCTCCTCGACGCCCGGCATCGGGATCATCTGCCAGCGGCCCCACTCGGAGAAGCGAGTGTCGACCCTCTTCAGCCACGCGCCCTTGGGCGAGTAGTTGGTCGTCACGAAGCGCTGGATCACCCCGGAGGAGTTGGTCCAGAGCTGCCACTTGATCTTCGACTTGGCCTTGGCCTTCGACTTGACCCCGTCCACGTCCACGGCGTAGTGGTCGCGTGCCACCTTGTTCAGCTCGGCGTAGGTCACGTCACCCTGGAAGTGGTAGCCGCCCGAGACGGCCTTGCCCTTCGCGCCCTTCAGCGTGACCTGGAGGCTCGCCGGGTCGAACACGTCGATCGTCTGCTGCGTGGTCCAGAACTCGGGCGCGACCTGGCCCTTCGGGTAGCGGTAGGCGACCCAGTTCTTGTCCTTGGGCAGCGGGACGTCGGAGGTCGTGTAGAGGGCGTCGCCGCCGGCCACGGCCTCCGTCTCGTCCTCGGGGTCGGTGGCGTTCACGTCGCGCACGGTCAGGTACGCGGCCACGGGCCCGCGGGTGCCGAACTGGATGCCGCCCTGCCGCCGGGTCGGCGGATCGGCGTCACGCAGGCGCGCGACCTCGGTGAAGTCGACGCCCCGTTCGGCGCGGAACTGCTTCTTCATCGCCTGCACCGGGTCGGGCGCGGCGGCACTCTGCGCGGAGGCGGCAGTGGGGGCCAGCGTGAAACTCGCGGCGGCCACCAGAACGATCCATCGTCTCATCGGGGGGTTCATCCTTATCGGGAAGTGCGGAACGGGCCGAGATCGAAGCCGGGCTCGTCATAGGGCTGGTCCAAGAGCTCGCGCCAGGACATGACCTCGTCGGCCGGCGGCAGGGGTATGGTCATCCGCTGCCCCCACCCGGAGTAGCGGGTGTCGGCGCCGCCGCCGAGCCGGTTGCTCATCAGGCGGGTGACCAGGCCCCGCTTGTCGGTCCAGAGCCGCCAGGAGATCTTCCGCTCGGCGAGCCCGCCGGCGACGTCCCCGCCGGACTGGGCGGCGTAGTGCTCCGGGGCCGCCTTGACGAGGTCGCCGTACGTCACGGCCCCCTGATAGAGGTGACCGCCCGGCACGCTCTTGACCTTGGCGCCCTTGAGGATCGCCTTCAGGATCGCCGGATCGAGCGGGTTGATCGTCTGGCTGCTGAGGACCAGGCCGGGCACCGGGGTGACCTTGGTGCCCTTGTCGGGTTCGAACACGACCCACTTCTTGCCCGGGGGCAGATCCGGCGAGGAGAGATGGAGCTGACCAGGCGTCATGATCAGCTCTACCTCGGTCCCCGGCTCCTCGCCCTTCTTCTGAACGGCGGAGAACGTCATGTACGAGGCGACGGGCCCGCTCGCACCGAACTGGATCCCGCCCTTGGCGCGGACCCGGGTCACCGATGCGTCGCCCGTCATGCGGGACACCTCGGTGAAGGTGACGCCGTGTTCGGCGCGGAACTGCCTCTTCAGGGCCTGTACGGGGTCCGGCGGCGCGGGCTGCGCGGCGGCGGCGTCCGGTGCCAGCGCGACCAGTGCGGCGACCGCCAGGACGATCCAGCGTCTCATTGCACGTCTTCATCCTCATGGGGGGGAAATGCGGATAGATCATCCTTGCAGAGCCATAACCGGGTAGGAGCCATTTGTGGCCGACAAACTTCACAAATACCGGAGCAAACGCGACGCCAGTCGCACCCCCGAACCCGTCCCCCAGGACGCGCCACGCCCCCAGGACGGTGACGCGTTCGTCATCCAGGAGCACCACGCCCGTTCCCTGCACTGGGATCTGCGCCTGGAACGCGACGGCGTGCTCGTCTCGTGGGCCGTCCCCAAGGGCCTCCCGCCCGACCCCGGCACAAACCATCTGGCCGTCCACACCGAGGACCACCCGATGGAGTACCTCACCTTCCACGGCGAGATCCCCAAGGGCGAGTACGGCGGCGGCACGATGACGATCTGGGACCGGGGCACGTACGAGACGGAGAAGTGGTCGGAGCGGGAGGTCAAGATCGTCCTGCACGGGGAGCGGGCGGAGGGCAGGTTCGTGCTGTTCCGGACGGACGGCAAGAACTGGATGATCCACCGCATGGACCCGCCCGTGACCGACCCGTTCCCCGACGTGGCGCCGATGCTGCCGGTCCGGCGCAAGGCGCCGCCGCGCGACGCCGCCGCGTACGCCTTCGAGTTCGCCTGGGGCGGGCGGCGGCTGCTCGTCCCGATCCAGGGCGGGCGCACGGACGCGGCCAGGGAGCACCCGTGGCTGCGCCCGCTCGCGGAGTCGTTCGGCAGCCGCACGGCGGTGCTGGACGGCGAGCTGACCACGCTCGCGGGCGCGGAGGTGCTGGTCTTCTACGACCTGCTGTACGACGACGGGCACGCGCTGGTGGATCGCCCGTACCGGGAGCGGCGGGCGGCGCTGGAGGCGCTCGGCCTGTCGGGCGCCCGCTGGCAGACCGCCCCCTCCTGGCCGGGTGAGGCGGCCCCGGTCCGGCAGGCGGCCCGCGAGCAGGGGCTGCCGGGCGTCGTCGGCAAGCGCCTGGACTCCCCCTACGAGCCCGGCGAGTCGGCGGCCTGGGTCTTCGTCCCCTCCTGACGCCGGACCAGGACGGCGAAGGCGAGGGCGACCAGCAGCGCGCTCACCCACAGCGGCGAGCGGAACCCGTGGCCGGCGCCGATGGCCAGGCCGCCCAGCCAGGGGCCGAGCGCCGCGCCGACGTTGAACGCCGCCGTGGCGAACGCGCCGCCCAGCCTCGGCGCGCCCGCCGCCGCGTACAGGACCTGGGAGATCAGCGTCGAGCCGACGGCGAAGGCGAGCGTGCCCTGAGTGAGCACGAGCACCACCGCCGCCACCGGGCTCCCGGCGGCCAGCGCGAACACCACCCACCCGGCCAGCAGGCACGCGCCGCCGGCCGTCAGCAGCCGCGCGGGCCGCGTGTCGGCCAGACGACCGGCGGCGGTCACGCCCGCGAACGACCCGGCCCCGAACAGCGCCAGCGCGACCGGCACCCAGGCCGCCCCCAGCCCGGCGACCTCGGTGACCACCGGCGCCAGGTACGTGTAGGCGCAGAAGGTCGCCCCGTTGACCAGCGCGCCGAGCAGCAGCGTCACCCGCAGCCGCCCGTCACGCAGCACCCGCAGCTCCTCGCGCGCCCCCGAGGAGGCCGAGTCCGCGCGGGTCGCGGGCACGGCCCGCAAGATCGCCACGAAGGCGGGGACCGACACCAGGGCCACCGCCCAGAACGCCGAGCGCCACCCCCACACCTGGCCGAGCAGCGCCCCGGCGGGCACCCCCGCGACGCAGGCGACGGTGACGCCGCCGAGCAGGACGGCGGTGGCCCGGCCCTTGGCGTCCGGCGCGACCATGCCGGTCGCCGCCGACAGCGCCACGGCCAGGAACCCGGCGTTGGCCAGCGCCCCGGCCACCCGGGTGAGCAGCAGCACGTCGAAGCTCGTGGTGACCGCGCCGAGCACGTGCACGAGCGTGAAGATCGCGAGGAACGCCAGCAGCGCCCGCCGCCGGGGCCAGCGCAGGCTGAGGATCGCCATCAGCGGCGCGCCGACGATCATGCCGACGGCGAAGGCCGTGGTCAGCTGACCGGCGGCGGGAATGGAGACGCCCAGCTCCTGGGCGATGCCCGGCACCAGACCGGACAGCATGAACTCGGACGTGCCCATGGCGAACACGGCAAGGCCAAGCAGGTATACGACGAAAGGCATGAAGAGGCTCCGCACCCAGAGGAAGATCGGCAGGACATGCGGCAGCGGTGATCCGGAGCTCTCACTCGTGACAGGAACGGCGAAAGGCCACCGGACGACCGGTGGCTAGTGTCTTGACGCCTCTGGGCTGGACATGCCGGGCAACCTAGCAGGGCCGCCCCGGTGGGGCCAACCGGTTTTTCGGATGGGCGATACTCGCCAGATGCTGATTTCCGAGATATCGCCCGACAGAGCCCTCTTCGACGTGCAGCGTGCCGCCTATGCCGTCGAGGCGGAGCTCATCGGCGACGACCGCATCCCGCCCCTGCGCGAAAGCCTGGACGACCTGCTGGCCCAGCCGCTGCGCTGGCTCGGCGCGCTGGACGGGGAGCGGCTGCTGGGGGCGATCGCCTGGACGGAGAGCGACGAGGAGGTGGACGTGGACCGGCTCGTGGTCGATCCGGCGGCGCACCGGCGCGGCATCGGCCGAGCCCTGGTCACCGAGGTCATCGCCAGGGCGGGTGAGCGGCGGATCGTGGTGTCGACCGGGCGGGACAACGTACCGGCCCGGACTCTGTACGAGAAGCTGGGATTCGTCCTGAAGAGTGAGTTCGAGCCGATCCCCGGGCTGTGGGTCGTCGGCTACGCGCGCTGAAGGTCCGCCCACAGGGCGTCCGGCACCGGGCGCCGCCACAGGGCGGCGTTGGCGCGCACCTCCTCCGGCGAGCGCGCGCCCAGCACCACGGCGGCGACCGCAGGGTGGCGCAGCGGAAAAGCCATCGCCGCCTGCGGCAGCGTCACCCCGTGCGCCTCGCACACGCGGGCCAGCCGGGTGGCGCGGGCGACCAGCCCGGCCGGGGCGGGCCGGTAGTCGTAGGCGCCCGACGGGGTGTGGGTCGCCAGCAGGCCGCTGTTGAAGACGCCCGCCGCCAGCACCCGGGTGCCGCGCGCCGCGCACTCCTCCAGCAGCGGCAGCCCCGACCGGTCGAGCAGCGTGTAGCGGCCGGCCAGCATCACCACGTCCACGTCCGTCTCCCGGACGAACCGCAGCGGCGCCCGCCACTGGTTCATGCCGACGCCGACGGCCTTGACCACGCCCTGCGCGCGCAGCTCGGCCAGCGCCGGGTACGCCTCGTCGAGCGCCTGCTCCAGGTGGTCGTCCGGGTCGTGGATGAACGCCAGATCCACGTACGGGCGTCCGAGCCTGGACAGGGAGTCGTCCAGGGAGCGCAGCACGCCGTCACGCGAGAAGTCCCACCGCCGCTCGAAGGCGGCGGGGACGTCGAAGCCCTCGTCGTCGACGCCGCCGCGGCCGGACGGGACGAGCAGGCGGCCGACCTTGGTCGACAGCACGTAGCCGGTGCGGCCCGCCAGCGCGGCGCCGAGGCGGCGCTCCGACAGGCCGAGCCCGTAGTGCGGCGCGGTGTCGAACAGGCGCACGCCGCTGTCCCACGCGGCCTCGACCGTGGCCCGCGCCTGCTCGTCACCCACCGCCTCGTACAGGTTGCCGATGGGCGCGGCGCCGAACCCGAACCGCGGCAGCTCGATCACCTGAGCTCCTGGACCGGCCCGCCGGGCCGGAGCCGCAGCCCCTGCATGCCGCCGTCGACCGCGAGCGCCGTCCCGGTGGTGGCGCCGGCGTCCGGGCCGGCCAGGTACGCGATCGCCGCCGCGACCTCCTCCGCGCTGACCAGGCGGCCCATCGGCTGCCTGGCGCGCAGCGCCGCCCGTTCCGCCTCGGGGTCGTCGGCGGCGTCGAGCAGCCGGGCGACCCACGGCGTGTCGGCGGTGCCCGGATTGACGCAGTTGACCCGGATGCCCTCGCGGACGTGGTCGGCCGCCATGGCGAGGGTCAGCGACTGCACCGCGCCCTTGGTCGCGCTGTAGAGGGCGCGGCCGGGCAGCCCGGCGGTGGCCGCCACGGAGCACGTGTTGACGATCGAGGCGTGCGCCGACCGGCGCAGGTACGGCAGCGCCGCGCGGGCCACCCGGACCATGCCGAACACGTTGACGTCGAACACCCGCCGCCACTCGGCGTCGTCGTTGTCCTCGACCGTGCCCTGCGCGCCGATGCCCGCGTTGTTGACCAGGATGTCGATGCCGCCCAGGCGCTCGGCCGCCTCCGCGACGGCCCGGCGTACCTGCTCGTCGTCGGTCACGTCGGCCTTGACGCCGACGAACGGCTCGCCGGGCGCGTCCAGGTCGAGGCAGGCGACGCGCATGCCGCGCCCGGCTAACAGGGTGGCGGTGGCCAGGCCGATGCCTGAGCCGCCTCCGGTGACGACGGCTTTGAGCGTCATGCGTCCCTCCAGACCGCGCCGCCCGGGTAGGTGTGGGCGGCGACCGACTCGGCGTGCATCGCGGCGCTGAACCCGGGCGCCGCAGGGGCCCGGTAGCGGCCGTTCTCGATCACCACCGGGTCGGTGAAGTGCTCGTGCAGGTGGTCCACGTACTCGATCACCCGCCCGTCCAGGGTGCCGCTGACAGCCACGTAGTCGAACATGGCCAGGTGCTGCACCAGCTCGCACAGCCCGACGCCGCCCGCGTGCGGGCACACCGGCACGCCGAACCTGGCCGCGAGCAGCAGGATCGCGAGGTTCTCCGGCAGCCCGCCGACCCGGGCGGCGTCGATCTGCAGGTAGGAGATCGCGCCGGCCTGGAGGAGCTGCTTGAAGATGATCCGGTTCTGGACGTGCTCGCCGGTGGCGATCGGCACGGGGCTGACGCCCTCGGCGATCGCCGCGTGGCCAAGCACGTCGTCGGGGCTGGTCGGCTCCTCCACCCAGTGCGGGGCGTACGGCTTGAGCGCGGTCACCCAGGCAATGGCCGTCCCGACGTCCCAGCGCTGGTTGGCGTCGATCGCGATGGGGAAGTCCGGGCCGCACACCTCGCGGGCCGCCTTGAGCCGGCGCACATCGTCGGCCAGGTCGGCGCCGACCTTGAGCTTGATCTGGCCGAAGCCCTGGTCGAGGGCCTCCCGGCAGAGGCGGCGCAGCTTGTCGTCGGGGTAGCCGAGCCAGCCGGGCGAGGTGGTGTAGGCGGGGTAGCCGTCGGCCCGGAGGCGGGCGATCCGCTTGGCCTTCCCCTTTTCCGCCTTTTTCAGGATTTCGAGTGCTTGGCCGGGTGTCAGGGCGTCGCTGAGATAGCGGAAGTCGATCAGCGCGACGATCTCCTCGGGCGGCATCTCCGACAGCAGCAGCCACACCGGCTTGCCCGCCCGCCGGGCCTTCAGGTCCCACAGCGCGTTGACCACGGCGGAGATCGCCATGTGCATGACGCCCTTCTCCGGCCCCAGCCAGCGAAGCTGCGAGTCGTAGACCATCTCCCTGTAGAGCGCGCCCAGGTCCTCGGCGTCCCGGCCGATCACGTACGGCCTGAGCGCGCCGATCGCCGCCGTCTGCACGTCGTTGCCGCGCCCGATCGTGAAGGCGAACCCGTGCCCCTCGAACCCGTCGTCCGTCCGCAGCACCACGTAGGCGGCCGAGTAATCAGGGTCGGGGTTCATCGCGTCGGAGCCGTCCAGCTCCCGCGAGGTGGGGAAGCGCACGTCGTGCGTCTCCATCCCGACGATCCGGTACGAGCCTCCCGCGCCCATGCCACCCCGCACCCATCGGATGTCTGTACCGCCATGCTGATCCCGTCCTCGGGCGCTGTCAAGGACCGGACCCTGGGCTTCCGGCAGACATCGGATCACCCCCTCCCCGCGCCGCACCCGCTCCTTGACGGTCGTACAGTGCCGTAATAGAACACGTTTCAGTACGGCTTCCTGTACCAAGCGCTTGATAAGAGGGTGAACCGGGTGCACATCGACCTTGTCGACCAGGACCGCTACGCCACCGCAGGACCGCCCCACGAGCAGTTCGCCTGGCTGCGCGCCCACGACCCCGTGCACTGGCACGAGGACGAACCGGGCTTCTGGGCCGTCACCCGCCACGAGGACGTCGTGCACGTGTCGCGGCACTCCGACCTGTTCTCCTCGTCGCGGCGGCTGGCCCTGTTCAACGAGATGCCCGAGGAACAGCGGGCACTGCAACGCCTGATGATGCTCAACCAGGACCCGCCCGACCACACCCGGCGCCGCTCGCTCGTCAACCGCGGCTTCACCCCCCGGACCATCGGCGCCCTCGAACAACACATCCGCGACATCTGCGACGACCTGCTCGACAAGTGCGGCACCGAAGCCGACTTCGTCACCGAAGTCGCCGCCCCTCTCCCGCTCTACGTCATCTGCGAGCTCCTCGGCGCCCCCGTCACCGACCGCGACAAGCTCTTCAGCTGGTCCAACCGCATGATCGGCGCCCAGGACCCCGACTACGCCGACACCCCTGAGGAAGGCGCCGCCGCCGCGGCCGAGGTCTACGCCTACGCCAACCAGCTCGCCGCCCAGCGCCGCGCCAACCCCAGGGACGACATCGTCACCAAGCTCATCCAGCCGGACGACAGCGGCGAGACCCTCGACGAGAACGAGTTCGACCTGTTCGTCCTGCTCCTCGTCGTCGCCGGCAACGAGACCACCCGCAACGCGGCCTCCGGCGGCATGCTCGCCCTCTTCGACCACCCCGACCAGTGGAACCGCCTCGTCGCCGACCCCACGCTCGCCCGCACCGCCGCCGACGAGATCGTCCGCTGGGTCTCCCCCGTCAACCTCTTCCGCCGCACCTCCACCGCCGACCAGATGCTCGGCGACCGGCAGATCAAGGAAGACGACAAGGTCGTGGTCTTCTACTCCTCCGCCAACCGCGACACCGCCGTCTTCCCCGACGCCGAGACGTTCGACATCGGCCGCGACCCCAACCCGCACATCGGCTTCGGCGGCGGCGGCGCCCACTTCTGCCTCGGCAACCACCTCGCCAAGCTGGAGCTCCGCATCCTCTTCGAGCAGCTCGCCCGCCGCTACCCCCGCCTCACCCAGACCGGCGAGGCCCGCCGCCTGCGCTCGAACTTCATCAACGGCATCAAGGAACTCCCGGTCAAACTCGCCTAGCCGGCCGGAACACGGCCGCCGCCCGGAGGGGCGGGCCCGAGCCCGCTCCTCCTCAGGGCGCCCTCAACCGATCAAGGGTCCGGCCTCAGTCCCGCCTCGCGGGCAGGCTCGGCCGCTCGTCCGTCCAGCCCGACCCGGCCTCAGTCACGCCGCGCCGGCAGGCTCGGGCGCTCGTCCGTCCAGCCGATCGCCTGGAACGAGGTGGAGTAGCGCAACTCCACCTGCCGCCCGTCGGCGAGATCGGTGGTGTGCCTCCGCACCTCGGCGAGGAGCAGCCCGCTGCCCGGATCGACCACGAGCTGAACCCGGGCGAACACGCCCGGCTCGATCTCCTCCCGGTAGCCGAGCGCCTGCCCGCGCCGCCCCTGCGGGTCCGTCACCTCCCCCTCGGCCCGGATACCGGGCAGGGACGCCAGGATCCGGTACGCGGACGCGCGCACCTCGGGCGACGCCGGCAGCCGGCTGATGATCTCCACACAGTCGCGCAGGAGGATGTGCGCCCTCGCCTCCTTCACGTCCACCCCGGATCCGGCCAGGTCCAGCCGGCCGATGCCCTCTTCCAGGTAGCTCCGGAGCTTCCCGGGGTCGCTCGGCAGCGCCCGTACCTGCTTCCAGGTCAGCGGCCCCCCGATCAGGTGACCGGCCGTGCCCTTCCACTTGCCGTACAGCCGTTCGGCGGACCGCTCCCCCGCCGCCGTCCTCAGCGGCCGGGACGGGACGGAGAACAGGTTGTCCGTCCTCATGTCCTCGGGATAACGCCAGCTCGCGGGCGCCCCGGCGGCCCGCCACGCCTGCTCGTCCCGCGCGGTCGCTGGCTTGACCCCGAGATCCTGCCGGATGCGCCAGCTCTGCAGCTCCGGCCGTACCGCCAGCCACGTCTCCAGGGACCGGCTGCCCTCCAGCATGTAACCGCGCGTGGGATCGGGCAGCATCCACCGCGAGACGGTCGTGGTGCGCCAGTAGTCACCGCTCGCCGGGGCCCGCTCCGTGGCGACGGCCGCGGCCAGCAGGATCTGCTGAGCGGTCGACCCGCCGGCCGGAGCCGACAGCGACGCGCTCGGCTGCGGCACTCCCGGCTGGGACTCGCCCGGCTGGGGCACGACGGAGATCGTTCCGCCGGACAGCATCGCGGGGACCACGACCCCCGCCGCCACGGCGGCCGCGGCCACGCCGAGCAGCGCGCGACCGGGAGCGCGCAGACGCCTCCGCCGTTGTTCGGGCACGCGCTCCAGCGACACGACCTCGGCCAGCAGCGCGTCCGCCCCCGGAGTGGACACCCGGCCGGCCAGCTCCTCGTCCAGCACGCGCGCCCGGCCCTTGAAGATCTCGTCGTTGTTCACCCTGACTCCTTCTCGATGAGCGTCCGCGACACGAACCCGGCGGCCGACGGGCGGGTCTTCTCCAGGGCCTTGGCGAAGCGCTTGCGGGCCCGGTGCAGGCGGATCCGGACGGCGTTGCGGGAGCAGCCCAGCACCGTGGCGATCTCGCCGGGGTCGAGCTCCTCCCAGAGCGCCAGGGCCAGCAGCTCCCGATCACCGTCGGCCAGCATGCCCATCGCCTCGGCCACGCCGTCCTGCCCACCGGACGGGTGTACGGGCGGGGCGTAGAGGCGTTCGAGCTCGGCGGTCAACTCGGCGTGCCGGGTCAGCCTGCGCCGCTCGCTGCGGCGATGATTGGCCAGAACCCGGCGGGCCACGCCGTACAGCCACAGCCTGCCCGCCTCGCCGTCGGGCAACTCGCTCATCCGCCGCCAGGCGACCACATAGGTCTCGGCCACGACATCGGCGGCGTCCTCCGGCGAGGCGCACCGCCGCACGGCATACCCGAGGATCTGCTCATATGTTCGCCGGTACACCGCCTCGAACCGGGACCGGTCGTCTCGTTCACTCACGCGTCATCCTCGTCAGGCCTTCCGAACGCTGCTGGCTTCCACCCCCTACGTGTCCGCGCCGACCACCAGAATTTCACCCACCCCCGCCCCTCCCGCCTCACCCCACCCGACCACCCCCACAACCCAGGTGATCCCCGAGCCAAGGGCCTGCAGCCGAACCCGCCCCACCGCACCGGCCGACCAACCCCGGGGGCGTACGGAGACGGACTCTGGAACGACGGGGCCCGGGAAAGGCGGGCCCTGAGAGCGGGCCTGGAGGGTGAGACCCGGTGACTGCGGCCCCGAAGGCCGCAGCCGGGCACCGAGCCTGCCGACCGGCCCTGAGGGCGGGACCCTACCGACCCTCTGGGGCCCTGCCCACCAGCCCTGGACACGGGGCCCTGGGGAGGGCGCCCGCACCGCCCTGGAACGGGGGCCTGAGCACCGGCCCCTTGGGGGCGGCCCAGCGGGCCGCCGGGTTGGGGCGGGCTTGGAGCGCCGGCCCTAGGGGGCACCGCCCCGGGGCGCAGATCGGAGGGCGCGGACCCGAGACGCGGACCCAGGGCGCGAGCCCCGGCGAGCGGGAGCCCCGAAGTGCCAGCCCCAAGGGCGGGGCCTGAGGGCCGCACCCGCGCACTGGACCCCGGGAGTGCCGGGGCCTGAGGAGCGGCGGGCGGCGGCGCCTGCGCGACAGAGGGGCCGGAGGGGCCGGAAAGCGGGCGTTCGGGGAGGGAAAGCGGTGCGGCCATCGCGGGGAGACCTTCGGACAGCAGCGGTAGGACGAAGGAAGGAGGGGGCGATGGCCGCAGTCACATTGTGACGCCTGGGGGTGGCCCCGCGAAGCCGTTCAGCCATATTGACCTGCGAATATTCCCTGTGGCAGTGGTGAACGGGCGGCATTGGCGGGGTTTGCCCCGGCGCAACCGGCGTCACTCCCGACGGGGGGTGTAGTAGCGGCGGCGTTGGTGGGGCAGGGCGGGGCGGCGGCGGAGGGCGCGGATGCGGGACAGGATGCGGATCGTCTCGTCGGGGGTGGGCCGCCAGCCTCGTTCGATGAGGGCGTTGGCGACGTTCTCCAGCAGGTCGGCGCTGTGGGCGGGGATGACGTCGCGGCCGACGACGATGATGCGCCAGCCGTGGTGGCGGAGCTCGTCGCGCCGGGTCTCGTCGTGGCGCCGGTCGGCCGGGGTGGTGTGGTGGGCACGGCCGTCGTACTCGACGGCGAGCCGGTGCGGCTCCCAGCCGAGGTCGAGGTAGGCGTTGCGGCCTTCGGGGAGGGGGACGCGGATCTGGGTGGCGGGTCTGGGGAGGCCGCCGTCGACGAGGATGACCCGCAGCCAGCTCTCCCTGGGTGAGGCGGCGCCCCAGTCGGTGAGGGAGAGCAGGTCGTGGACGCGGTCGGACGGGGAGCGCCGCCACACGGCGTCGAGGTCGACCCCGGCGCGCAGGAACCGGTCCAGCAGGGCGACGGCGTCGAGCCTGGGCAGGTGGGCGGCGCAGTCGAGGGCGGTGCGCTCCGGGGTGGTGACGCGGACGCCGTCGTGCTCGGTGATGTCGCGGGCGGGCAGGCGGGTCACGTGGGTGACGCAGCCGGGGATGGCCACGTGGGCAGGGGCGATGACCTCGACGGGCCAGGCGGCCTCGGGGGTGGCGGTGCTCAGCGGGTGCAGGCCCCAGATGTGCGCGGCCGTCTGGCGGCACGCCACGGCCCGGGGGACGGCACGGGTGACGCGGCGGGCGCGGTCGAGCAGGGATCCGGCGTCCGTGCGAGGGACGGTGCCGTGGTCCGTAGGGAAGGGAGAGGGGCGGGGGCCGGGGGCGTTCACGGGCACCATGATGGGCCGGACCAGGACGCCCCCCGAGGCCAGAACGCGGTTCTGTGGATAACCCCGGGAGGCAACCTCCAGGCCCAGGCCGTCAGCTCACCCAGAGGGGCTGCCAGGCCGGGATCTCGTGATAGCGGCGCAGTTCGGCGAGCCCCGACAGGTTGCCCGCCCAGGCGGCGTACGGTGGCCGGTCGAAGCCGCTCTGCACCATCGTCAGCCGGGTCCGCCCCTCGCTGCCCTCCAGCTCCCAGGAGCTGATCCCCACGGGCCCCCAGTCGACGGTGAGGCGCTGCTCCGGCTCCAGCTCCAGGACCTTGGCCGGGTGCGGGTCGTTGTCGAATCCGCCCATGGCGTAGCGCCCGCCGACGTGCGGCTCGATCTCGATCGGGTAGCCGAACCAGCGCGTGACGGCCTCGCTGTCGATCAGCGACTCGAACACCGCCGACGGCGCGGCGTCGATCGTCACGGTGGCGCGCAGGTCGTCGGAGGTGAAGTCGACCTTGGGCGTGAGCTCGCGGCCCTCGAAGTGCTCGGCCAGGTTGGCCAGCGCGAGGCACCAGTAGGTCTGGAGCACGCCCCGGATGCTGCTCTCCGTCATGGCCTCGCGGTAGTCGAAGTGGGTCTGCGAGACGGTGACGATCGTGCTGTCGGGCGTCTCCTCCTCGACGGACAGCTCGGCTGTGGTCTCGACGCCGTCGAGGGTCCAGGCGACGCGTACGGTGTCGTCGTCGGCGTGGAGCAGGCGCTGGTGGGGCGCGTCGCCCTCGGGCGTGTGGCGCCCCCAGAAGGCGTAGCGCTCGGGCAGTGAGACCTCGGCGTGCTCGGCCAGCCACACACGCAGCAGCGCCGGATCGGTCAGGGCGTTGCGGACCTCCTTGACCGGGGCCTGGACTCGGGCACGGAGGATCATCGGCTCACTCATCGTCGTCTTCCTTGGGATAGCAGGCCACGGCGAGCTTGAAGGCGTCGCCTTCGGCTCCGCCGTAGCGGGTGAAAAGGTCTCGCAGGGTGTTCTGGAGGTCGTTGAGGAATTCCTGCCGGTTCTCTGGACGTACGCGGATCTCGCCCGACAGGCCGATCGACGGGAGCTCCGGCGCGGACCTGTCGAGGGCGGCGATGTCGGCCTGGACCTCCTCCATCAGGTCGAGGAGGTAGCCGAGGCTCAGCTCGTCGCGGGCCTTGGCCAGGCCGATGCGGCCGACCAGGCGCGGCGACAGCCAGTAGGAGCGGGCGCCGGCCTGGTAGATGCCTTCGTTGATGCCCCGGACCTTGCGCTCCGACACCAGGTCGACCAGCCCGGCGTCGACGAGGCGTTTGACGTGGTAGTAGACCCGCTGAGGCGTCTGGCCGAGCCGGGCGGCCACCTCGGTGCAGGTGCGCGGCTCGGCGAGTTGCCGCAGCACTTCCACGCGCTGCGGCTTGAGCAGGGCCTCGGCCTGCTCGATCGCTTCCAGGTACAGGACGTCTCTCATTGCAAAAATCACTCTTTACGTAAAAAACTTGCTTGTCAATAGGGCGCGCGGAAGCGCGGGGTGGTTCCGGGAGGGCACTACGGCCAGGAACTCTCCTGGTCCGGGTCGCCGCCGTCGGTCAGCAGCCGCAGGTCGGACTCGACCATCATGGCCACGAGCTCGTCGAACGAGACCGTCGGCTCCCAGCCGAGCTGCACCCGGGCCTTCTTCGGGTCGGCGCAGAGCAGGTCCACCTCGGCGGGGCGGTGCAGTGAGCTGTCAGTGACGACGTAGCGCTCCCAGTCGAGCCCGGCCGCCGCGAACGCCGCCTCGGCCAGCTCGCGCACCGACTTCATGTGGCCGGTGCCGATGACGTAGTCCTCGGGCGTGCCGGCCTGCAGCATCAGGTGCATGGCCCGGACGTAGTCGCCGGCGAAGCCCCAGTCGCGCCGGGCCTCCAGGTTGCCCAGGCGCAGCTCGGCGGCGAGGCCGAGCTTGATCCGCGCCACGCCGAGCGAGACCTTGCGGGTGACGAACTCGGCGCCCCGGCGCGGCGACTCGTGGTTGAACAGGATGCCGGAGACGGCGAACATGCCGTAGGACTCGCGGTAGTTCTGCGTGAGGAAGTGGCCGTACGTCTTGGCCACGCCGTAGGGCGAGCGCGGGTGGAAGGCGGTGGCCTCGTTCTGCGGCGTCTCGGCGACCTGGCCGAACATCTCGGAGGACGAAGCCTGATAAAAGCGGATCTGTCCGGAGTCCCGCGACCCTCGCGACACGCCCGAGCACACCCGGATCGCCTCCAGCATGCGCAGCACGCCCATCCCGGTGACCTCGGCGGTCAGCTCGGCCTGCTCCCAGGACATCGGCACGAACGAGATCGCGCCCAGGTTGTAGACCTCGTCGGGCTGAACGCGTTCCACCGCCGAGATGAGCGAACCCTGGTCGAGCAGGTCGCCGCGCACCACCTGGACGTCGGCCAGCAGCTTGCGGATCCGCGACAGCCGCGGGTTGGCCTGGCCGCGGGCCAGCCCCCACACCTCGTATCCCTGGCCGAGCAGGTGCTCCGCCAAGTAGGAACCGTCCTGGCCGGTGATGCCGGTGATCAGAGCGCGCCTGGCCAACGGGTCCTCCAACTGTGCCGCCGCATCCATTGGGATGGAATGTACTGCCATGCCCATGACCGCTCACCTAGAACACGTTCCACCGAACCACGCTCGGTCACGGCAACGTCGCAGTTCGCACGGCCTGTCGAAGCCGTTGTGAACAATTCCAGATGACCTACCGAATGGTAGCCTTCTCGGACTAAGGTCATCTTTCACGGTACACGCCCTTCCACGGGGCCTACCGGGCAGGAGAAAGGGGTGTCCGTGAGCGACTCGCTGCGGATCGCGCTGCTGTCCTACCGCAGCAAGCCCACCTGTGGTGGCCAAGGCGTGTACCTCCGCCACCTGACACGCGAGCTGGTCGCGCTCGGCCACCACGTCGAGGTGTTCTCCGGACCGCCCTACCCCGAGCTCGACGAGGGCGTCATCCTGCGCGAGGTGCCCAGCCTCGACCTCTACCGCGACGAGGACCCGTTCCGCACGCCCAAGCTCGCCGAGTACCGCGACTGGATCGACGTGCTGGAGGTCGGCACCATGTGGACGGCCGGCTTCCCCGAGCCGCTGACGTTCACGCTGCGCGCCCACCGCGAGCTGAAGAAGCGCGTCGGCGACTTCGACGTCGTCCAGGACAACCAGACGCTCGGCTACGGCCTGCTCGGCATCCAGAAGCTGTTCCCGGTGGTCGGCACCATCCACCACCCGATCAGCGTCGACCGGCGCATCGAGCTGGAGGCGGCCAAGGGCGCCAAGAAGCTGACCATGCGCCGTTGGTACGGGTTCGTGAAGATGCAGGCCAAGGTCGCGCCCCGGCTGAACCCGATCCTGACCGTCAGCGAGTCGTCGCTGGCCGACATCCACCGTGACTTCAACGTGCCGCAGGCCAACATGCGCCTGATCCCGCTCGGCGTCGACACCCGCTACTTCCACCCGCGCCCGGACAAGCCCCGGCGCAAGGGCTCGATCGTGGCCGTGGCCAGCGCCGACTCCCCGATGAAGGGCGTCTCGACGCTGCTGCGGGCGGTCGCCAAGCTCGCCACCGAGCGCGACGTCAACCTGACCGTCGTCAGCAAGCCGACCCCCGGCGGGCCGACCGAGCAGCTCGTGAAGGAGCTGTCGCTGGAGGACCGGGTCCGGTTCCTGCACGGCATCTCCGACGACGAGCTGGGCGAGCTGATCGCCACCTCGGAGATCTCGGTCGTGCCGTCGCTGTACGAGGGCTTCTCGCTGCCGGCCGTCGAGCACATGGCGTGCGCCACGCCGCTGGTCGCCAGCCGCACCGGGGCGCTGCCCGAGGTGGTCGGCGACGCCGCCGTGCAGGTGACGCCGGGCGACCCGGAGGAGCTGGCCGCCGTGCTGCGCCGCCTGCACGACTCGCCCGAGGAGCGCGAGCGCGTCGGCAAGGCCGGCTACGACCGGGTCATGGAGCGCTACACCTGGACCGTCGTCGCGAAGAAGACCGTCGAGGCCTACCGCGAGGCCATCGCGGCCCGTCGTACCCGCTGACCTGCAAGGGAGATTCGCCCAGTGCTCACCGTGGACTTCGACCGCCTGCCCGTCGGGCCCGGCGTGCGCGTGCTCGACCTCGGCTGCGGCGGCGGCAGGCACGCCTTCGAGGTGTTGCGCCGCGGCGCCGACGTGGTCGCGTTCGACATGGACCAGGCCGAGCTCGACAGCGTGGCGGCCATGTTCGTGGCCATGGACAAGGCGGGCGAGGTGCCGCTGGGGGCCTCCGGCGAGACCGTCCAGGGCACCGCGCTGGACATGCCGTTCGAGGACGGCGGGTTCGACCGGGTCATCGCGGCCGAGGTGCTGGAGCACATCCCCGACGACATGGCGGCCATGCGGGAGATCTTCCGGGTGCTCAAGCCGGGCGGCACCGCCGCGATCACCGTGCCGAGCTTCCTGCCCGAGCGCATCTGCTGGGCGCTGGACGAGGACTACCACACGGCCCCCGGCGGGCACGTGCGCATCTACACGCTGGCGGAGCTGTCGGCCAAGCTGAAGGCCACCGGGTTCGTCATCGGCCCGCACCACCACGCCCACGGCCTGCACGCGCCCTACTGGTGGATCAAGTGCGCGGTCGGCGTCAACAACGACGACCACCCGCTCGCCAAGGCGTACCACGAGCTGCTGGTGTGGGACATCATGAAGCGCCCGGCCGCCACCCGCATCGCCGAGGCCCTGCTCAACCCGGTCATCGGCAAGAGCGTCGTGCTCTACGTCAGGAAGCCCGAGGCGTGATCCCGCGCGAGCAGGTCGTCCGCACGGCCGAGAGCATCGCGGCGATCCAGCAGGACGACGGCGGCGTGCCGTGGCCGGAGGGGCACGTCGACGCGTGGAACCACGTCGAGTGCCTGATGGCCATGACGGTGGCCGGGCTCGCCGGGCCGGTCGCGCGCGGCTACGACTGGCTGGCGCGCCACCAGCGCGAGGACGGCTCGTGGCCGATGAAGGTCACCGGCGGCGCGGCCGTCGAGCACGGCGGCGAGTCCAACCACGCCGCGTACGTCGCGGTCGGGCTCTGGCACCACCTGCTCGTGAACGGCGACGAGGACTTCGCGCGGGAGCGCTGGCCGATGGTCAAGGCCGCGCTCGACTACGTGGCCGGGCTGCAGACCGGGCGCGGCGAGATCGTGTGGGAGCGCGACGCGCACGGCAGGGCGGCCGACTACGCGCTGCTGACCGGCTGCTCCTCGATCCACCAGGGCCTGCGCTGCGGGGTGCGGCTCGGCGACCGGCTGGGCGACCCGCAGCCGCACTGGGAGCTGGCCGCCGACCGGCTGGCGCACGTGCTGGCCGCCCATCCGGAGGCGTTCGCCGACAAGAGCCGCTTCTCGATGGACTGGTACTACCCGGTGCTCGGCGGCGCGGTGCGCGGCGCGCAGGCGATGGAGCTGCTGGAGCGGGAGTGGGGCACGTTCGTGGTGCCGGGGCTCGGCATCCGCTGCGTGTCGGACCAGCCGTGGGTGACCGGGGCGGAGACGTGCGAGCTGGTGCTGGCGCTGGACGCGGCCGGCGACCGTGACCGGGCCGCGACGCTGTTCGCCGACATGCAGCACCTGCGGCACGAGGACGGCTCGTACTGGACGGGCTGGCAGTTCGCCAACCGCAAGCACTTCCCGCACGAGCGGTCCGGCTACACGGCCGCCGCCGTCGTGCTCGCCGCCGACGCCCTGTCGGGCCTCACGGGCGGCTCGGGCCTCTTCCGCGACGTCGCCGCCACCTCGCCCGCGCCCGTGCGCGCCGACGTCTGCGGCTGCACCCCCGCCCGCGCCTGACTTTCCCGTACGAGCCGCGTTCCGAGGCCGCAAGGGGTTTTGCCGATCCTTTGCCCGGACAAGCCGAGCGGTTGCGGGCAATGGCGTATTGCGGTTACTAGGTTCGTGGGTGGCCGTACGAGGCGTCTTCGGGGGAAGCGTGGGCGACACGGGCACAACAACGTTCTTGGAGCAGGTCGGGACCGAGCCGACGCCGGCGCAGGTGCGCGGGTGGCGGAGGTATCTGATGAAGGATGCCTGCGAATCCGATCTGAGCAGGCGGAGGTTCCGGCTGACGCGGGGACCTTCCCGGACGGTCATCGAGAATGCCGAAAAGTCATATGTCTTCGGCTTCAATGCCGTTATTTCGGAGGAAATCGAGAGGATCGAGGATCTGCCGCACGACCAGCGGGCCTTCGCCTACGAAGGCGCCGGGGCCGCGTGCGCGGTGCTCGATCTGATCACACTGACCCGGGGCCGGCGCCTTCGCGAGCTACTGGCCGGCCCCGCCGCACATCACCCGTTCGCCGCCCACCTGGGCGCGGGCCGCGGCTACGCGCTGCTGCGGCTGCGCCCGGTCCGCGCCGGACGCCGGGCGCACCCGCTGCTGCGCTGGCTGGCCGTCGACGGGTTCGGGTTCGGGTGGAGCATGGCCAGGGCGGACCGGATGGTGGGCGAGCGCGCCATGCCCGACCTGCTCTCCCGGGCCCACTGCGCGCTCTTCGACCAGGGGCTCGGCAGGCTGCTGTGGTATCACGACTGCGCCTCGCCCGACGACGTGGCCGCGAGGGTGGCCTCGTACCCGGCGATCCGGCGGGCGGCGCTGTGGAGCGGCGTCGGCTTCGCGGCGGCCTACACGGGCGGCGCGGAGGCCGACGAGCTGTGGTGGCTCACCGACCACGCGGGCGCCGACGGCTTCCGCCCGCACCTGGCGCAGGGCTGCGCGTTCGCGGTGGCCGCCAGGGCGCAGGCGGGCCCGCTGCCCGACCACGTGGCGCAGGCGGTGCCGATCCTCACCGGCGGCGAGCCCGAGGAGGCCGCCGCGTGGGCCGACACCGCGCTGATGATCCTGGGCCACGACCCGCACACCCACGAGGACTACCAGGCCTGGCAGGCGCACACGCGCCGCCTCTGGGCGCGCCGCCACCAGGTCTAGATTCCGTCGGCCACCCGCTCCAGGACCCGCAGCGAGCCCTCGGCGCGCACCTCGGTGAACGCGCCGGACTCCAGCGCGCGCCGGTAGACGCGGTAGGGCGCCTGCCCGCCGTCGGCCGGGTCGGGGTAGACGTCGTGGAAGACCAGGGCGCCGCCGATCACCACGTGCGGCGCCCAGCCCTCGTAGTCGCGGGTCACCGGCTCCTCGGAATGGCCGCCGTCGATGAACAGCATGCCCAGCGGCGTGGCCCAGAGCGCGGCCACCCGCTCGGACCCGCCGACGATCGCGATCACCTCGTCCTCCAGCCCGGCGGCGGCGATCGTGGCGCGGAAGGTGGGCAGCGAGTCCATCTTGCCGAAGCGCAGGTCGACGAGCGTGGGGTCGTGGTGGGCCCAGCCGGGCTGGATCTCCTCCGAGCCCCGGTGGTGGTCGACGGTGATGACCACGGACCCGGTCTGCCGGGCCGCCGCGCCGAGGTAGATGGCCGACTTGCCGCAGTAGGTGCCGATCTCGCAGATCGGCCCGCGCGGGCCGTAGACGCAGGCCGTCTCGAACAGCGCCAGGCCCTCCTGCGACGGCATGAATCCCTTGGCGTGCTCGGCTGCGTAACGCAGCGCGGGGGGCATCGTCATAGCCCTGCACCCTAGTCGAACCGAACAACATTCCGTCGCCCTCTTGCCCGGCATAATGCAACCTGTTCTACTGGCAGCGTGAATCAGCGCGCTCGCATCGCGATGCCGGACGACGAGGTCACCGCGTTGCTGGAGGGGGCCAGGAAGCTGCAACTGGCGACCATCAACCCCGACGGCACCCCGCACCTGGTGACCATGTTCCACGGGCTCGACGGCAAGGGCCGGATCACCTTCTGGACGTACGCCAAGTCGCAGAAGGCCCGCAACCTGGCGCGCGACCGCCGGGTGAGCTGCCTGATCGAGGCCGGCGAGGACTACGCCGAGCTGCGCGGGGTCCTGATCTACGGCGAGGCCGTGCGACTGGACGACCCGATGGAGGTCGGCATGGCCGTCGCCCGCAGGACGACCCCGGGCGTGGCGGACGACCTCCTGCGCCCCTATGTCGAGCAGACCGGCCGGAAACGGTTCGCGTACGCCGTGGAGCCCGGCAAAGTGGTCTCATGGGATCACCGGAGGCTCACATGAAGATCAACGTCGACTACCTGGTCTGCGAGGCCAACGCCGTGTGCATGGGGCTCGCGCCAGAGGTGTTCGAGGTGGACGACAACGACGAACTCCACGTCCTGCTGCCCGAACCGCCCCCCGAGATGCTGGACCGCGTGCGTCACGCGGTGCGGTCCTGTCCCAAAGCCGCACTTTCCCTAGAGGAATAGCCCGACAGGAGGAATCCCCCATGCGCGCCGCGCTTCTGCACGCCGTAGGCGATGACAAGCTCGAGATCCGCGACGACGTGACCCTGGCCCCGGTGGGCCCGGCGGACGTCCGGGTGCGGATCCGGGCGACGGGCGTCTGCCATTCGGACCTGTCGGCCATGTCAGGCGTGCTGCCGCAGCCCGTGCCGCTCGTCCCCGGCCACGAGGGCGCGGGCGAGGTGGTGGAGGTCGGCGCCCACGTCACCTCGGTCGCCCCGGGCGACCACGTGGTGATCAGCTGGCGCCCCGCCTGCCAGGAGTGCGACCTGTGCCTGGGCGGCCAGCCGTTCCTCTGCCCGAAGTACATGATCGAGTCGTTCACCAAGGGCAACTTCCGGTTCGGCGGCGACACCACGGCCTTCGGCATGGCCGGCTGCGGCACCTGGGCCGAGGAGATCGTGGTGCCCTGGCAGGGCGCCATCAAGATCGACCCGGAGGTGCCGTGGGAGGCGGCGGCGCTGATCGGCTGCGGCATCACGACCGGCGTCGGGGCCGTGGTCAACACCGCCAAGGTGCGGCCCGGCTCCACGGTCGTGGTGATCGGCTGCGGCGGCGTCGGCCTGTCGGTCATCCAGGGCGCGCGGGTGTCCGGCGCCAGGACGATCCTGGCCGTCGACCCGCTGGAGTCCAAGCACGAGCTGGCCAGGAAGGTCGGCGCGACCCACGCGGTCACCCCCGAGGGCGTCCCCGGCGCGCTGGCCGAGCTCACCGGCGGCCAGGGCTTCGACTACGGCTTCGAGGTCGTCGGCAAGGCCGCCACGATCCAGAGCGCCTGGCAGCTCACCCGGCAGGGCGGCGACGTCGTCGTGGTGGGCGCGGGCGCCACGGACGACATGGTGTCGATCTCCGCCTTCAGCCTGCTGTTCGAGGGCAAGAACCTGCTGTCCAGCCTGTACGGCGAGGCCGACGTGCGGCACGACTTCCCCTACTTCGCCAAGCTCTACAAGGCCGGGCAGCTCGACCTGGAGTCGCTGATCAGCTCGCGGATCCGGCTGGCCGACCTCAACGACGCCGTGGCCGCGCTGCGGGGCGGCGAGGTGCTGCGCCAGATCGTGGTGATGGACTGACGGCTCAGCGGTGCGCCCACAGGTCGCGCAGCAGCGCGACCTCGGCGCCGTGGTGGATGACCTCCCGGTTGATGTGGAGCACCAGGGTGGCCAGCGGCCGGTCGGCGTACGGGCCCTCCGAGGGGCCGACGGGCCGCGCCAGGTCGCCCGGCCCGAGCGAGCGCACGCCGCTCGACCAGCGCTCGTACGCCTCGTCGAGCTGCTCCAGGGCGCCCGCCGCCGTCGTCGCGTACGGGAACGTGCCGTAGTCGACGGCGGGGCCGCCGAACTGGGCGGCCGTGCGGGCGCCGAGGACGCCCACGACGACGTGGGCCAGCCGCCAGGCGATCGTGGTGACCGGCGCGGGCTCCGGCGGCGGGTAGGCCCAGTCGATGACGCCGTCACGGATGCTCCAGGAGCCGGGGACCGGCTCCCAGAGATACTCCTCGTCGCTCAGGCCGTCGAGGCGGGGACGGAGCTGCCTGGTCCAGTGCCAGGAGAGCTGCTCGTGCAGCTCGGCGGTCCAGTCGAGATCCATCCCCCAGTCCTACCCGAGCTAGCGCCAGTAGACGACCGCCAGCGTGGGCGGCTTGACGCCCTGCTCCTTGTTCTCGAAGGCGGCGAACGCCCGCCAGTTCGTGGCCTCGCTCTCGTCGGCGCCGCGCAGCTGGATGCCGTGGTTGGGGGCGCCCTTGGCCCACGCCTGCGCGATGCCGGTCACGCCCCACGTCAGGAACCCGGGGCCGCCGGCGCAGGGCTCGGTCCAGGTGCGGCCGAGCCCGGCGCGCACGGTGGAGGAGCCCTCCTTGACCGTGGGGGGCTTGTTGTCCCAGTTGAGGTTGTTCTCGTCCCACGGGCCGGTGACGCGCTCGGCGGTGAGGCCGGAGCCGACGCGCAGGCCGCAGGCGTTGGTCTCGACGTTCCACATGCCGAGGCCCGCCCACAGCACCCGCTTGCCGGTGAACGCGCTGGTGTCGAACTTGACCAGGCTGCGCATCACGTCGCCGCCCTGGCCGTTCTCCCACGGCATGGTGCCCGCGATGATCATCGCGTCGCCGGGGTGCGAGGCCCAGGAGGTGGCCACGTCGGTGTCGACCTCCACGCCGGGCAGCGTGATCGTCGGGTCGACGGTCACCGGGTAGACCCGCTTCGGGTCCGACAGGAACTCCGCGTCCGGCGTCAGCACCAGGACCTTGGCGCCGTTCTCGGTCCGCACGGCGGCCTCGACCGGGGCGATGGCGTCGCCGCGCGGCTTGCCGCGCCCACTGGCGTCCCACATCACCGGCTTGGCGCCGGCCGCGACGACCTCGCCGGCGTCGCTCCTGAGCTCCAGCCGCCCGTCGGCGGCCTCGCCCAGCTCCACCCCTTCGGTCCGTACGGGGATCCGCAGCTCGATCGGCCCGGACGGCTTCGTACGGAGGACCACGTCGTGCCGGAAGCCCGTCGGCAGGACGGTCACCACCAGGTTGGCGCCCGGCCCGGCGGCGTCGGCGAACGTGGCGACGTTGCCCGCGACCTTGGGCGCGGGCAGCGCCTGCGGCCACTGGAGGGAGAACTTCCGCCCCTGCTCGTCGACCATCGTGGCCAGCGGGCCCTCGCCGCCGGCGGACACGGTGACGTCGGCCTTGGCGGCCTTCGGCTTGAGCACGCCGCCCTCGGCGACGAGCGTGGTGTCGATCGGCACCCACCGGTCGCCCTGCTTCACGTTGGACGGGCCGGAGGTGATGGTGGCGGTGAGGGTGCCGTCGGGGTTGGCGACGGTGGTGCTGTTCTCGTCGGTCAGGCTCGGCACGGGCACGGCCTGGCCGGTCTTGGCCGCCTGCGCGGAGGCGGCCTCCACGGCGGTGGGCGGCTCGGCCGCGTGGGCGGCGGGAACCCCCGAGAGAGCGGTTACGGCGGCGACCCCGAGCGCCAGTTTGCCGACAGTGCTCTTCATGACGGTGCGCAAATGGTTTCCTCACGTCAAGTGCCTGGCGACGTGCGACCGCGGAGGGGCGTAGTACGGTGTCACGCCCCTCCGTCCCCTGATCGCACGGCGTCACAGAAGTATCACGACCGCATATCAGGGTGAAATAGGAAATAGAGAATGCGACCTAGATCACAAAGCGCTGAGTTACCGATTTAAGCGCACCGTCATAAAAAGGTTGGTGTTTAAAGCACTTTTTCCGAAATATCCATAAAAAGCACGGGCCGCGCCCCCGTACTGGACGCGGCCCGTGCGGGGAGAGGTCGTCAGCCCGACGAGAACGCCGCGTCGAACGCCGTCGCCGGCGGCGTGATCGCGTTGAGGTCGCGGATGTAGGCCAGCGCCTCCCGGGCGCCGTCCAGCCGGTCCATGCCCGCGTCCTCCCACTCGATCGAGATCGGGCCCGCGTAACCGATCGAGTTGAGCGCCCGGAAACAGTCCTCCCACGGCACGTCACCCCGGCCCGTCGAGACGAAGTCCCAGCCCCGGCGCATGTCCGCCCACGGCATGTGCGACGACAGCCGGCCCCGGCGGCCGTCGCCCACGCGCATCCGCGTGTCCTTGCAGTCGACGTGATAGATCCGGTCGGCGAAGTCCAGGATGAACGCCACCGGATCGAGGTCCTGCCACACCATGTGCGACGGGTCCCAGTTGAGGCCGAAGGCGGGCCGGTGGCCGATCGCCTCCAGTGTGCGGACAGTCGTGTAGTAGTCGTAGGCGATCTCGCTCGGGTGGATCTCGTGCGCGAACCGCACCCCCACCTCGTCGAACACGTCCAGGATCGGGTTCCAGCGGTCGGCGAAGTCCTGGTAGCCCGCGTCCACCATCGACGCCGGCACCGGCGGGAACATCGCCACCGTGTGCCAGATCGACGAGCCGGTGAAGCCCACCACCGTGTCGACCCCCAGCAGCGCGGCGGCCCGCGCGGTGTTCTTCAGCTCCTCGGCCGCCGCCTGGCGCACCGACTCCGGATCGCCCGACCCCCAGATCCGGGCCGGCAGGATCGCCTTGTGCCGCTCGTCGATCGGATGGTCGCAGACGGCCTGGCCCACCAGGTGGTTGGAGATCGTCCACACCTTGAGGCCGTGCTTGTCGAGCTGGGCGCGCTTCTGCTCCACGTACGACGGGTCGGCGACCGCCTGCGCCACGTCGAAGTGGTCACCCGAGCAGGCGATCTCCAGGCCGTCGTAGCCCCACTCGGCGGCCAGCCTGCACACCTCCTCGAACGGCAGGTCGGCCCACTGACCGGTGAACAGCGTGATGGGTCTCATGAGTCCTCCACAGCGGTGAAACGGCTCCCGTCGGCCGCGCTCCGCTCGACCGCCGCGAGCACGCGCTGCACCCGCAGCCCGTCGGCGAACGACGGCGAAGGGTCGCGCCCCTCGGCGATCGCCTCCAGGAAGTCCTTGATCTCGTGCGTGAACGTGTGCTCGTAGCCGAGCCCGTGACCCGGCGGCCACCAGGCTCCGACGTACGGATGGTCGGGCTCGGTCACGAGGATGCGCTCGAAGCCCCGGCCGCCCTCGCTGAACCACAGCTCGTTCATCGACTCGAAGTCGAAGGCGAGGCTGCCGAGCGAGCCGTTGATCTCGATGCGCAACGCGTTCTTGCGGCCCGTGGCGAACCGGGTGGCCTCGTACGAGCCCACCGCCCCGCCCGACAGCCGCGCGGTGAACAGGGCGGCGTCGTCCACCGTGACCGTCCCCCGGCCGGAGCCGCCCCCGGCCGACAGCCCCGACGACGACTCCGGCAGCGGCCGTTCCTTGACGAAGGTCTCCATCAGCGCGGACACCCCGACGATGTGCTGCCCGCTGATGAACTGCGTGGCGTCGATGATGTGCGCGCCGATGTCGCCGAGCGCGCCCGAGCCCGCCTTGTCCTTGCGCAGCCGCCACACCAGCGGGAAGTCCGGGTCGACGATCCAGTCCTGCAGATACTGGGCCCGCACGTGCCGGATCTCCCCCAGCCTGCCCTGCTCCACGAGCTGCCTGGCCAGCGCCACCGCCGGGACCCGCCGGTAGTTGAAGGCCACCATGCTGCGCCCCGTCGCCGAGGCGGCGGCCTGCACCATGGCCTCCGCCTCGGCCACCGTGTTGGCCAGCGGCTTCTCGCAGATGACGTGCTTGCCCGCGCGCAGGGCGGCGATCGCGATCTCGGCATGCGTGTCGCCGGGCGTGCAGATGTCGACCACGTCGACGTCCGCACGCGCGATCACCTCACGCCAGTCGGTCACCGCCTCCGCCCAGCCCAGCTGCTCGGCGGCCGCCTCGGTCGCCTCCTTCGACCGGCCGGCGATCACCCGCATCCGCGGCACGGCCGGCACGTCGAAGAAGGCGGCGACGCTGCGCCAGGCCTGGGAGTGGACGCGGCCCATGAAGGCGTAACCGATCATGCCGACGCCGACGGTTCTTGCTGACATGCAACCCCCGATCAGGATTCGAAGCCGAGGTCCAGATACTTCTCGACGTTCTCCTTGGTAATGGTCTCGGACGCGAGCGTGATGGACTGCGGAACCTGGTTCTCCACGAGGTCACTCATGCCCTTGCCTTGGGCGATCAGGCGCGCCAGTTTGATGGCCGAGGAGGCCATCGTGGGGCTGTAGGTGACCGTGGCCTGCAGCACCGACGTGCCCGACTGGATCTCCCGCATGGCGTTGGCCGACCCCGCGCCGCCCACCATGACGAACTCGTTCCGTCCCGCTTCCTTGATCGCCGCCAGCACGCCGACCCCCTGGTCGTCGTCGTGGTTCCACATCGCGTCGATCTTCTTGTGCGCCTGGAGCAGGCCTGTCGCCACCTGGTTGCCCGTCTCCACGGTGAACTTGGCGTCCTGCTTGGCCGTCACGCTGAACCCGTACGTCTTCAGCGCGTCCTCGAAGCCCTTGCTGCGGTCCTGGGTGAGCGGGAGCGTGGCGATGCCCTGGATCTCCACGATGACCGGGTTCGACACGCCCTTGTCCTTGAGCGCCTTGCCGATGTGGTGACCGGCGGCCACGCCCATGCCGTAGTTGTCGCCGCCGATCCACGTCCGGTAGGCGAGCTTGTCCGGGAAGACGCGGTCGAGGTTGATCACGGGGATGCCGGCCTCGGTCGCGCGCAGCGCGATCTGGTTGAGCTGCTGGCCGTCGTTGGGCAGGATGACCAGCGCGTTCACCTTGGCGGCGATGAGCGACTCGACGGCGGAGATCTGCTGGTTGATGTCGTTGGTCGGCTCGACCGGCTTGAACTCGATGTCGGGATACTGCTTGGCGGTGGCTTCGGCGTTCTTGGCGATGGCGGCGATCCAGCCGTGGTCGGCGGCGGGCGCCGAGAAGCCGATGACGACCTTGTCGCCGGGCTCGTCGTTGCCGCTGGCCGCCGGGGCCGGCTGCGGCGCGGCCGTGGTGGGCGAGGCCGACGGCTCGTTGCTGGTGCAGCCCGCCGCTAAGAGCGCGGCGCCGCCGAGACCGCCGACGAGGAATCCCCTGCGCGCGACGTTGTTGCTCATGGTGCTCTCTCCTTCAGGTTTCGCCGCTGGAGAAGGACGGCGACGACGATGATCAGGCCCTTGGCGATCAGCTGGTCGCTGGTGTTGAGGCCGTTGAGGATGAACAGGTTCGTGATGAGCGTGAAGATGAGCAGGCCCAGGATGGAGCCGATGATCGTGCCGCGGCCGCCGGTGAGCAGGGTGCCGCCGATGATGACGGCGGCGATGGCGTCGAGCTCGTACAGGTCGCCGTGGGTGGACGAGCCTGTGGTCGTGCGCGCCATGATCAGGATGGCGGCGATGCCGCAGCACAGCCCGGACAGGGCGTAGAGGAGCATCGTGTGCCGCCGGACGTCGATGCCGGCGAGCCTGGCGGCCTCCGGGTTGCCGCCGACGGCGTAGGTGCGGCGGCCGAAGGTGGTGCGGTTGAGCAGGATCCAGCCGAGCACCACGACCAGCGCGAAGATGTAGACGAGCAGCGGGATGCCGAGGATGCGGGTGGTCGACAGGGCGGCGATCGCACCCTCGCCGTCGATGAGCTGGGTCTTGCGGTCCGACATGCGCTGGGCCAGGCCGCGTGCCGCCACCAGCATGGCCAGCGTGGCGATGAACGGCACGAGCCGCCCGTAGGCGATGAGCAGGCCGTTGACCAGCCCGGTGCCGGTGCCGACGAGGATGGCGCAGACGGCCATGACGACGGGCCCGAACTCCTGGGTGGCCACGGTGGTGGCCCAGACGGACGCCAGGGCCATGATCGCACCGACGGACAGGTCGATGCCGCCGCCGATGATGACGAAGGTGGCGCCGACGGTGATCACGCCGATGGTGGCGGCGAGCGAGAGGATGCTGACGAGGTTGGAGGCGGTGGCGAAGTTCTCCGGCCGGGTGACGAGGCCGACGACGACGAGCAGGCCGAGGGCCACGAGCAGGCCCAGGTGGCGGGCTCCGGTGAGGGAGTTCAGGGTGGCGCGGGCCGGTGGTGGCGCGGCTCCGCCGGTCTCGGGGACCGCCGCGGGCGGTCTTCGGGCGTCGCTCATCAGGCCGCTCTCCCATTCATGATCATGTCGAGCACGCGGTGCTCGTCGAGTTCTCCGGCGGCGGCCTCGTGGATGACCGCGCCTTCGCGCACCACCAGCACGCGGTCGGCCAGGCCGAGCACCTCGGGCACCTCGCTGGACACCAGCAGGACGCCGATGCCCTGGTCGGCCAGGTCGCGGATGACCGCGTACAGCTCCGCCCTGGCGCCCACGTCCACGCCTCTGGTCGGTTCGTCGAGCAGGAGCAGGCGGCGGCTGCCGAGCAGCCAGCGGGCGAGCACCGCCTTCTGCTGGTTGCCGCCGGACAGGGTCTTGACCGGCCGTTCGGGGTCGGGCGGCCGGATGTCGAGCGCTTTGACCAGGCGTTCGGCTTCGGCGCGCTCGCGGGCCCGGTTCATCCAGCCGAACCTGGCGAAGCCCGGCAGGCTGCCCAGCGTGATGTTGGCGGTGACGCTCTGGTCGAGGAGGAGGGCCTGGGCCTTGCGTTCCTCGGGGGCCAGGCCCATGCCCCGGCGGACGCTGGTGACGACGCCGCCGCGGCGTAACCGCTTCCCGGCGAGCACGACGCTGCCAGAGGCGGGACGCGCGCCGTACACCGCTTCGAGGATCTCCGAGCGGCCGGAGCCGACCAGGCCGGCCAGTCCGACGATCTCGCCGGCGCGGACGCTGAAGCTGACGTCGTGGAAGGCGCCGGGCGAGGTCAGGCCCTCGACCTCCAGCACCTGGTCGCCGGGAGGCCGGGCGGCGCGGGGCGGGAAGACGTACTCGACGTTCCTGCCGGTCATCAGCGAGACGATGCGGGAGGTGGGGGTGTCGCGGGCGGGCAGGCCGACGGCGACGGTGCGGCCGTCCTTCAGCACGGTCACGCGGTCGCCGATCTCGCGGATCTCCTCCAGCCGGTGGGAGATGTAGACGACGGCCACGCCCTGGCCGGTGAGCTCGCGGATGATGCGGAAGAGGTTGGCGACCTCGTCGTGGGCGAGCGCGGCCGACGGCTCGTCCATGATGATCAGGCGGGCGTCGTGGGAGAGCGCCCGCGCCATCGAGACGACCTGCTTGGCCGCGGGTGAGAGCCTGCCGACCTCGGTGGAGGGGCGGATCTCGCCGTGGCCGAGGCGTTCGAGCACCTGGCGGGCGGCGCGGTGGCCGGCGCCGGTGTTGACGAAGCCGAGGCGGGCGTGCTCGTGGCCGAGGAAGATGTTGTCGGCGACGCTGAGCCCGTCGACCAGGTCGAGCTCCTGGTAGATGGTGGCGAAGCCGAGCCGGATGGCGTCCATCGGGCCTGACGGGCGCACCTGCGCGCCGTTGAACTCCACGGTGCCCTCGTCCGGCTGGTGGACGCCGGCCAGGACCTTGATCAGTGTCGACTTGCCGGCGCCGTTCTGGCCGAGCAGGCAGTGCACCTCGCCCGCCCGCACGTCCAGGTCGACCCCGTCCAGCGCGCGCACGCCGGGGAACTGCTTGACGATCCCCCTCATGACGAGCATCGGGCTCCCTTTCACACGGTTTCAGGCGTTGACGATGCGGTTGATGTTGTCCGGTGACAGGTAGTGCTCGATCGCGAGAATCCCGGCGCCCAGTGCGGCGGCGTTGATCCCCATGCGGCTCGGCACGATCGACAGGTGGTGGGTGGCCAGCGGCAGGGAGCGGCGGTAGACGGTCTCCCTGATGCCGGCGAGCAGGTGTTCGTGGACCCGCGAGAGGGCGCCGCCGATGACGATGACCTCGGGGTTGAAGAAGTTGACCAGGCTGGCCAGCACCTCGCCGATGAGCCGGCCGGCCTCTCTGACGAGCCGCAGCGCCTGGGTGTTGCCGGCCTGGACGAGCGCGACGACGTCGGCTCCCGACTCGGCGGCGACGCCCAGCTCGGTGAGGCGGCGGGCGACGGCGGCGCCGCCGGCCACGGCTTCCAGGCAGGCGCTGTTGCCGCAGCGACAGCCCGCCTCCTCGTGGCCGTTGACGCGGATGTGGCCGATGTCGCCGGCCGAGCCCTGCGCTCCCCTGTGGAGGGTGCCCTCGGCGACGATGCCGCAGCCGATGCCGGTGCCGACCTTGACGAACAGCAGGTGGCGGATGTCGCCGAAGGCGTTGCGGTGCTCGCCCAGGGCCATGACGTTGACGTCGTTGTCGACGAGGACGGCGGTGCCGCCGAAGTATTCAGGGATCGGGTACTCGTTCCAGCCGGGCATGATCGGCGGGTTGTTCGGCCGCCCGGTGGCGAACTCGACCGGGCCCGGCACGCCCATGCCGATGGCCCGCAGCGCCGCCCTGGGCCGCCCGGCCTCGGCGAGGAGCCGGTCGAGGCGGCCGTCGACGTGCGCGAGCACGGTCTCGGGGCCCTCCTCGATCAGCAGGGAGTCCTCGCACTCGGCGAGCACGTCGCCGGACATGTCCATGAGGGCGATGCGGCAGTGGGTGGCGCCGAGGTCGACGCCGGCGAAGGCGTGCTCCTCGGTGTGCAGGCGGAGCTGGCGGGGCGGGCGTCCGCCGGTCGACTCGCCGCTCTCGGTCTCCTCGACCAGGCCGCGCTCGATCAGCGCGTCGACGCGCTGGGAGATCGTGGATCGGGCCAGCCCGGTGAGCCGGGCGAGGTCGGAACGGGTCGTCGCGGAGCCTGCGCTGATCAGCGTCAGGACGTCGCCGGGCGAGCCCGGGGCGGGGGTCATGCCGCGACAATAAGATCACTCATCCGGCAAATCAAGAGTGCGAGCCGCCCAAACTCGCCGTACTTCTGTCGATGATCGAACAAAGCCCGATTTTTCGGCATAAAACAGGGCACCGACCCGTACGGATCGGCGCCCCCGAACGTGAACCCTCTGGAGCCCTGCCAGAGCCCTGCTAGAGCATCGCCTTCATCGAGTCGCCCGCCGTGAGCACGTACGGCTGCTCGGCCATGACGGACGCCCAGTTGTCCGCCAGCGCCTCCGGCGTGAGGTCGTCGCTCTTCCAGCCGGGCCCCTCGGCCACGAACACCCGCGCCACGCGCCCGCCGCCGACGCTGAAGACCTCGCCGCTCGCCTCGCACGAGTCGTGCACCAGGTAGGCGACGAGCGCGCTGACCCGCTCGGGCGTGAACTTCGCCTCGAACTCGGCGGGCAGCAGCGCCTCGGTCATGCGCGTCCAGGCGATCGGGGCGATGGCATTGGCCTTGATGCCGCTGCGCGCGCCCTCGATGCCGAGCGTCTTGGTGAGCCCGACCAGGCCCATCTTGGCGGTGGAGTAGTTGGCCTGGCCGAAGTTGCCGAACAGGCCGGCCGGGCTGGAGGTGTTGACGATCCGTCCGTAGCCGGCCTCCTTCATGAACGGGTAGGCCGCCTGGCTGACTAGGTAGGAGCCGCGTACGTGCACGGCGAGGACGCTGTCGAAGTCCTCGACGGTCATCTTGCCGAACGACTTGTCACGCAGGATGCCGGCGTTGTTGACGACGATGTCGATCTTCCCGAACGCGTCGACGGCGGCCTGCGCGATGGCCCTGGCGCCTTCGGGGGTGGCGACGTTGTCGGTGCTCGCGACGGCCTGGCCGCCGTTCTTGGTGATCAGCTCGACCACGTCGGCGGCCGGGCCGGTGGAGGCGCCGGTGCCGTCGAGCGCGCCGCCGAGGTCGTTGACGACGACCTTGGCGCCCCGCTCGGCCAGCAGGAGCGCGTGGGAGCGGCCGAGGCCGTGCCCGGCCCCCGTGACGATCGCGACCCTGTCATCGAACCGAAGCATCGAACCTCCAGCCAGGAGAACAACATTCTGGTAGGAGCACCATAACCCGAGCCGGGGCGTTCAGCCGAGCAGCTTGGCGACGGCCCGCAGCCCGTCGAGCACCTCGGCGGCGCTGGGCGCGCTGTCGGGGTCGCTCAGGCACTGCACCATCACGCCGGTCATCAGCGCGACCTGGACCGTGCCGAGCGTGCGCGCGGACCGCTCCGGCACCGCGTCCTCCGGCACGCTCTCCAGGATCGCCGCCATCCCGGCCCGCCCCTGCCGGGTGCCCTCGGCGAGCGCCGGGCGCAGCTCGGGCTGGCGCTGGGCCTGCATGAACAGCTCGACCGAGGCCAGCCACAGGTCCGGATGGGCACTGAAGTCGGCGAGCAGGCTCTCCCACATGCGCGCGTAGTGCTCGGCCGCCTCACCGCCGGACTCGGGCACGAGCGCCCGGCCCATGGCGTCGCCCCACTCGTCGAGGATCTCGAACAGCGCCTTGTTCAGCAGCGCCTCGCGCGACCCGTAGTGATAGCCGATGGCGGCCATGCTGACGCCGGCGGCGGAGGCGATGTCGCGCACGCTGGTGCGGTCGTAGCCCTTCTCGCGCAGGCACCGCTTGGCCCCGTCGAGCAGATCTTCCCGGTTTCCCATGCCGGGCAGCATAGCAAGCGTGTCATGCGAGCGCCTTAGGCGAACGACTTGCGCGATCGCCCAAATCCCCGTACCGTCGTCTGCAGATCACCACGAGACGGGAGAAACACCCAGATGACCCCCTCCTACGGACGGCTCGCGGGCGTGCTGGCCGCCGGCCTGCTCGCCACGGCGACCCCCGCCCTGCCCGCCGCCGCCGCGACCGCTCCCGTGGTGGTCGGCACGGCCACCGGCGAGGTGCGCGGATCGGCCGCCGCCGGCGTCCGCTCCTTCCAGGGCATCCCGTACGCCGCCCCGCCCGTCGGCGACCTGCGCTGGACCTCGCCCCGGCCGGCCGCGCCGTGGACCGGCGTGCGCGACGCCACCCGCCCCGGCCCGGCCTGCGCCCAGCCCACCGGCTACCCGATCGGCGTGCCCAGCGAGAACGAGGACTGCCTCTACCTCAACGTCACCACCCCGGCGAAGGCGAAGGGCAAGCTGCCCGTAGTGGTGTGGATCCACGGCGGCAGCCTCATGTACGGCACGGGCGACATGTACGGCCCGGCGCGGCTCGCCTCGGCGGGGGCGGTGGTCGTGTCGATGAACTACCGGCTCGGCGTCATGGGCTTCCTCAGCTCCCCCGCGCTCGGCGGATCGGGCGGCTTCGGCCTGGAGGACCAGCAGGCGGCGCTGCGCTGGGTCCGGGCGAACATCGGCGCGTTCGGCGGCGACCCCGGCAAGGTGACGATCATGGGCCAGTCGGGCGGCGGCTACGCCGTCTGCGGCCACCTGGCCTCGCCCGCGTCCAAGGGCCTGTTCCACCGGGCGATCGTGCAGAGCGCCCCCTGCGCGACGGGCGGATCGCGGACCCGCGCCGCCGCCGAGGCCGAGAGCGCCAAGGTGATCGAGAAGGTGGGGTGCGAGGAGGCCGGCGACGTCGCGGCCTGCCTGCGCGCGGTGCCGGCTGCCGACCTGCTCGCCGCCTACGGCGCCTTCGCCGAGCCGCGCCCGGTCGCGGGCACCGCGCTGCTGCCCCGCACCCCCGCGCGGGCTCTGCGCGATGGCCGGTTCAACCGGGTCCCGGTGCTGGTCGGCGTCAACCACGACGAGGAGCGCGGCATGGTCGCCGGCGCGGAGCTGGCCCCCGGCGGCCGGCCCATGCGCGCCGGGGAGTACGCGCCCGCGATCCGCGCGCAGTTCGGCGCCGACGCCGCCGCCGTGCTGAAGCGCTACCCGCTGCGGGCCCACGGCTCGGCCGGGGCGGCGCTGGCCGCCGTGCGCACCGACCACGCCTGGGCGGCGCCCACGCTCGACACCGCCCGGCTACTGTCACGCTGGACGCCCACCCGGATGTACGAGTTCGCCGAGAAGGACACGCCCTGGTTCGCCGGCTACCCCGCGACGAGCTTCCCGGTGCGCGCCCAGCACATGGCGGAGCTGCCGTACCTGTTCGACCTGAAGCTGTTCGAGAAGCTGCCGCCCCGGCAGGCGCGGCTGGCCGAGCGGATGATCGGCGCCTGGGTGCGGTTCGCGGCCACCGGCGACCCGGGCTGGGCGCGGTTCGCCGAGCGCGACCGGCACGTGCGCTCGCTCACCGCCGGGACGTGGAAGCGCGCCGCGTTCGAGCGCGACCACGCGTACGCGTTCTGGACCGGGCTCAGCCGCTGACCCAGCGGTCCGGCTCGCCGGGCTCCCGGCGGGCCCGGCCGCGCGCCTCCAGCCACACCAGGTGGGCCAGCGTCTCGTTGTTGGCCGCCCGGCGCATGAACGCCGGGATCGACTCCCACGGCCGCGACCACGTCAGCCGGGTCGCCGCCTCCCAGCAGCTCACGCCGTCCGACGCGGCGAGCACGCCCTCGATCTCGGCCAGCCGCTCCTCGTGGTGGGCCATCACGTGGTCGACCCGCCCGGCCAGCTCCAGGAAGCGGTACTCGTGCGCGGGCAGCACCTCCTCCACGTCCAGGGCGCGCACGGCGGCCAGCGCGCCGAGGTAGTCGGCCAGCGGGTTCGGCCCCGACTGCGGGTGCACCGCGACGATCGGCGTGATCCTGGCCAGCACGTGGTCGCCGGAGAACAGCAGCTTCCTGGACGGCGAGGTGAAGCAGAGGTGGCCCGGCGAGTGCCCCGGCGTCCACAGCGCGCGCAGGTCCCAGCCGGGCAGGCCGAGCCGGTCGCCGTCCTCGATGAGCCGGTCGGGCTTGGCCGTCGACACCAGGTGCCTGATCATCATCGACGCCCCGGCCAGCTCGTCCAGCGTGGCCGGGGGCACGCCGCAGCGCGCCAGCAGCGCCCGCTCCCGGGCGACCAGCGACTCGATGGCGGCCTCGTCGTAGCGCTCGTGGACCAGCTCGGCGTCCGCCGGATGCAGCCCGATCCACGCCCCGGACGCCTCCCGGACGCGTCCCGCCAGGCCGTAGTGGTCGGGATGGATGTGGGTGACGAGCACCGCCTTGACGTCGGTGATCGCGTAACCGGCCACGGCGAGCCCGGCTACCAGCGCGTCGTACGCCTCGTCGGTGTTCCATCCGGCGTCGACGAGGGCCACGCCGTCGTCGCATTCGAGCACGTACACCAGGACGTAGCGCAGCGGGTTGATCGGGATGGGCACCGGCACCGACCACAGGCCCGGCCGCACCCGCTCCACCTCTGGGATCGTCCCGCCCGTCCATGCCGCACGCTGCTCCTCGCTGGAAGGAGTCACCACGAACTTCGCCATGCCCGAGATTCTGCCCGGCGTTCCGGAAGCATGTTCTACTGGGGGCATGAAACGTGAAATCGCCGATGACGGGCGCTTCGTCAGGCAGCCGAACCGTTTCACCGACCGCCTCGGCCCGCCCGAGCCCGGCCGCTACCGGCTCTACGCCTCCTACGCCTGCCCGTGGGCGCAGCGGGTGCTGATCGTGCGCCGGCTCCTGGGCCTCGAGGACCTGCTGGACGTGACGATCGTGGACCCGATCCGCGACGAGAAGGGCTGGCGGGTCCCCGGCGGCATCTACCTGTCGGAGCTCTACCTGGCCACCGACCCGGACTTCCGGGGCCGCTACACGGTGCCGTGCGTCTGGGACGCCAAGGAGGGGCGAATCGTCACCAACGACTTCCCGCGGATCACCCTCGACCTGGAGACCACCTGGAGCCGCACGCCCGACCTCTATCCCGAGGCGCTGCGCCCCGAGATCGACGCCATGAACGAGCGCGTCTACCACGGTCTCAACAACGCCGTCTACGAGGCCGGGTTCGCCACCGCCCAGGAGGCGTACGAGGAGGCCGTGGGCCGCGTCTTCGCCACGCTGGACTTCCTGGAGGAGCGGCTGACGGGCAGGGAGTTCCTGTTCGACGCGCTGACCGAGAGCGACGTGCGCCTCTACACGACGCTGGCCAGGTTCGACAGCGTCTACTACGGCCACTTCAAGTGCTCGGTGCGCCGCCTGACCGACTATCCGGCGCTGTGGTCGTACGCCAGGAGGCTGTACGCGATCCCGGCGTTCGGCGAGACCACCGACTTCGACCACATCAAGCGGCACTACTACGTCACCCAGACGAACATCAACCCGAGCCGGATCGTACCTGTGGGGCCGGAGCTGGACTGGTCCGCGGCATCCTGACGAACAGCAGCGCCGAGGCCATGATCAGGCAGGCGGCCACCGACCAGGCGGCCACCGTGCCCGCCCCGGTGGCCAGCGCGCCGAACCCCAGGTTGGACGCCGCGGCGCCGCCTTGCAGGGCGAGCGAGCTCGTCGAGGTGACGGTGTTGCGCCGCCCGGCGTCGACGGCCTTGTGCGTCATCTCCAGGCAGAGCAGGCCCGCGACGGCGAGCCCGGCGAACAGCACGACGTAGGCGGTCGCGGCGGTGATCAGCCCGGCCGCCCCGCCGAGGCCCGCGGTCGCGGCCAGCGCCCCGACGGAGGCCGAGGTCAGCACGGTCCCCGCCACGGCCCCGGCCACCGGCGACGGCCCTCCCGCACCGGTGACGCGGCCCGCCAGCCGGGCCGCCCGGGGCGCGATCGCGCTCCCGAAGGCGCTCCCGGCGAACCCGAGCGCCGCCACGATCGCGTACGCGGTGCTGCCCTCCTCGGCGGTCCCGGCGAGCTCGGCCAGCCGTCCGGGGGTGAGCAGCTCGACGGCGGTCAGCGCGACGCCCGACCCGGCGGCGACCAGCATGAGCCGGCGCAGCACCGGCGCCCCGGCCACCAGGCGCACGCCCTCGCCGACGGTCGCGGGCACGCCGCGCAGCAGCCCGCGCGCCGTCACGGCGGAGGCGTGCTCGCGGGCGGGCTCGGGCAGCGCGAGCAGCGCCACCACCAGCAGGACCGCGGCGGCGACGGCGCCGCCGGCGGCCGGGACGGCGAGCGGGGGCAGCGGTCCGGGCGGCACGAGGAGGGGGACGAACCCGCCCGCGAGCACGCCCACGCAGAGCGCCACGGACTCCATCGCGCCGCCCCTGGCCAGCCCGCGCCCCAGGTCGGCGTCCGGCCCCTCCAGCTCGTGCAGCGTGTCGACGTACCAGGCGGTGGCGGGACCGCTGGACAGCGCCCGGCCCACGCCCTTGAGCACCGCCATCGCCAGGAACATCCACACCGTGGTGGAGACCGCCATCAGCGCGAGCGCGGCGAGCGTGAACGCGGCGGAGGCGGCCAGCACGACGCGGCGGCCCGCGACGTCGGCCAGCCCGCCCGTGGGCAGCTCCAGCGCGATGGTGACGACCGAGAACACGGTCGTCACGAGCCCGACCTGGGCGAGGCTGAGGCCCCGCTCGGTCATGAGCAGCACCATGACGGGCAGCATGAGCCCCAAGGGCAGCCACGTCAGGAAGTTGACCAGCATGTAGCGCCGCAGCGCCGAGCGGGGGGTCACGTCTCGTCCTCCTCCTCCGGACGGCGCGGGAAGCCGCCCACCCACACGTGCACCTGCTCGGCGTCGGGCGCGCCGGCATAGCGGGCCCCGAGCTCCTCCAGCAGCTCGTCCACCCGCTCGTGGAGCTCGCGCAGGGCCGAGGCGGGCAGCCGGACCAGGCTGTCGCTCAGCCCGGCCGCGCGCACCCACGCGTCGGCCCACTCGCCCTCGTCGAACGCTCGGACCCGCTGCTCCAGCACCGCCACCTGGCGCAGCCGCATGATCTTGACGGCCTCGCGGCCCTCGGGGCTGGCCGACATCTCCAGGTTGTCCCAGGAGGTGTAGCGGTGGCGGGAGCGCCAGCGCCGCTCGCGGCCGTCGCGCCGGTCGGGGTCCTCCTCGATGAAGCCGTACTTGGCGAGCTCGCGCAGGTGGTAGCTGGTCGAGCCGGAGCTCTCCCCCACCACCCGGCCCAGCTCGCTGGCGGTGGCCGGCCCGTCGGCGCGCAGCAGGCCCAGCAGCCGCACCCGCAGCGGGTGCGCCACGACCTTGAGCACCTGCGGATCGCTGATCTTGAACTCGTCCTCCATGTCCTGACGATAAACCGCAAAGACAATTTTGCAAAGAGCTTTTTGCGGTACGGCCCGCCTTCTAGACTGAGGCGCATGCTTGACGACATCACGGTGGACGAGGCGGTCCTGGCGCTGCGCCCCGACTTCGCCGTCCTGGCCATGACGGCCCACGGCCTGCGCAACGGCCCCACCGACGACCTGACCCGCGGCTGGCTGGCCGAGGCATCCGCGCACGAGGTCCAGCCGGCCAAGATCGACGCCTGGAAGGACGCCTACCGCGCCTTCGGCGCCAAGCCGCAGCGCACCCGGCCCTCGGTCGACGCGCTCACCCGCAGGCTCCCGCTGCCGGAGATCAACCAGGTCGTCGACGCGTACAACTCGATCAGCGTGAAGCACGCGCTGCCCATCGGCGGCGAGGACCTCGACCGCTATTCCGGTCCGCCCCGGCTCGTCAGGGCGACCGGCGACGAGGCGTCGGAGGAGGCGCTGGGGCAGCCCGAGCCCGGCGAGGTGATCTGGCGCGACGACCTGGGCGTCACCTGCCGCAGGTGGAACTGGCGCCAGGTGGTCCGCACCCGGCTCACCGAGGAGACCACCAACGCGATCTTCCTGCTGGAGCGGCTGGAGCCGATGTCGCTGGAGGAGCTGAAGGAGGCGGGCGAGGAGCTGGCCGATCTGCTCACCCGGCTGTCCCCCGACGTCCGGATCGCCTCCAGGCTCGTCGTAGGCGGGAACTAAACCTCCGTTCCCGCTGTTGATACCAAACGGTAATGTTGACGGCACCACCTGGATTGACTGGGGGCGCGTGACCTCTCGGGACACTCCTGAGAGGATCAGGCGAGGCGGCAGCGGCTCGCGGGCGCGCGCCGTCGGTCCGGGCGAGTAGCCTTGGACAGGTTCTCTAACATCAACGCCGATCTGCGGAAGAGGGCGATTTGCGCCGTGTCGTCTGAGTCGTCGCGGACAAACCCGCTGGCAAGCTTTGGTCAGAATGAGTGGCTTGTCGACGAGCTGTACCAGAAGTATCTCCAAGATCCCGAGTCTGTCGACAAGGCTTGGTGGAACTTCTTCGCTGACTACAACCCTGATTACGGACCGGGCCGTACCCCGGTCAGGGAGGCGGCGAACGGCACTGCAACCGCGCCCGCTTCCGCTCCGGTCAAGGCGCCGCCACCGGCGCCCGCCGCGAAGCCCGCCGAGAAGCCCAAGCAGCCCGTCACCCAGGTGCCCAAGGGCGCCGAAGAGGTGAAGCTGCGCGGGGCGGCGGCCCGCACGGCCGCCAACATGGACACCTCGCTGACGGTCCCCACCGCGACGAGCGTCCGGGCCATCCCGGCCAAGCTGCTCATCGACAACCGCATCGTGATCAACAATCACCTCAAGCGGGGTCGCGGCGGCAAGGTCTCCTTCACGCACCTGATCGGCTTCGCGATCGTCAAGGCGCTGAAGAGCATGCCGGAGATGAACTACTCCTACGCCGAGGTCGACGGCAAGCCGACGCTGGTCAAGCCCGAGCACGTGGGCTTCGGCCTGGCCATCGACGTCCAGAAGAGCAACGGCGAGCGCCAGCTCCTCGTGCCGTCCATCAAGGCCGCCGAGGACATGGACTTCCGGCAGTTCTGGATGGCCTACGAGGAGGTCGTCCGCAAGGCCCGCGCCGGCAAGCTCGGCGTCGACGACTTCACCGGCACCACGATCTCGCTGACCAACCCCGGCACGATCGGCACGGTCCACTCCGTCCCGCGCCTGATGCCCGGACAGGGCACGATCATCGGCGTCGGCGCGATGGAATACCCGGCCGAATACCAGGGCGCGTCCCCCGACACGCTCTCGCGCCTGGCCGTCTCCAAGGTCATGACGCTCACCAGCACCTACGACCACCGGATCATCCAGGGCGCCCAGTCGGGCGACTTCCTGCGCACGATCCACCGGCTGCTGCTGGGCGAGGACGGCTTCTACGACGAGATCTTCGAAGACCTCCGGATCCCGTACGAGCCGGTCCGCTGGGTGCGCGACATCTCGGCCTCCCACGACGAGGACGTGGCCAAGTCGGCGAGGGTGATAGAGCTCATCCACGCCTACCGGGTGCGCGGCCACCTCATGGCCGAGACCGACCCGCTGGAGTACAAGCAGCGCAAGCACCCCGACCTCGACATCCAGTCGCACGGCCTCACGCTGTGGGACCTGGAGCGCGAGTTCGCCACCGGCGGCTTCGGCGGCCGGCCGCTGATGAAGCTGCGCGAGATCCTGGGCGTGCTGCGTGACTCCTACTGCCGCACCGTCGGCATCGAGTACATGCACATCCAGAACCCCGAGGAGCGGGCCTGGATCCAGGCGCGGGTGGAGAAGCCCTACGCCTCCCCCGAGCGTGACGAGCAGCTCAACATCCTGAGCAGGCTCAACACCGCCGAGGCGTTCGAGACGTTCCTGCAGACGAAGTTCGTCGGCCAGAAGCGGTTCTCGCTGGAGGGCGGCGAGTCGCTCATACCGCTGCTCGACTCCGTCATCAGCGACGCCGCCGACGAGGGCCTCGACGAGGTCGTCATCGGCATGGCCCACCGCGGCCGCCTCAACGTGCTCGCCAACATCGTGGGCAAGTCCTACGCGCAGATCTTCGGCGAGTTCGAGGGCAACATCGACCCGCGCACCGCGCACGGCTCCGGCGACGTGAAGTACCACCTCGGGGCGACCGGCACGTTCACCGCGCCCAGCGGCAAGACGATCACCGCCTCGGTGGTCGCCAACCCGTCGCACCTGGAGGCGGTCGACCCGGTCCTGGAGGGCGTCGTCCGCGCCAAGCAGGACCTGCTGGAGCGCGGCGAGGAGGGCTTCACCGTCCTGCCCGTGCTCGTCCACGGCGACGCGGCCTTCGCCGGCCAGGGCGTCGTGGCCGAGACGCTCAACCTGTCGCAGCTGCGCGGCTACCGCACCGGCGGCACCGTGCACGTGGTGGTCAACAACCAGGTGGGCTTCACCACCTCGCCGGCCTCCTCCCGGTCCTCCGTCTACGCGACGGACGTGGCCCGGATGATCCAGGCGCCGATCTTCCACGTCAACGGCGACGACCCCGAGGCCGTGGTGCGCGTGGGCGAGCTCGCCTACGAATACCGCCAGGCGTTCCGCAAGGACGTCGTGATCGACCTCATCTGCTACCGCCGCCGCGGCCACAACGAGGGCGACAACCCGGCCTTCACCCAGCCGCTGATGTACGACCTGATCGACGCCAAGCGCTCCACGCGCAAGCTCTACACCGAGGCGCTGATCGGCCGGGGCGACATCACGGTCGAGGAGGCCGAGTCGGCGCTGCGCGACTACCAGGCCAAGCTGGAGCAGGCGTTCACCGAGACCCGCGAGGCGGCCAAGAAGCCGCTGGAGGCGGGCGCGATGCGGGTGCCGCCGACCGAGGTCGTCAAGTGGTCGCACGCCGACACGCCGACCGCGATCAGCGACGAGACGCTCAAGCGCATCGTCGACACCCAGCTCAACCTGCCGGAGGGCTTCACCGTCCACCCGCGCCTGGCTCCGGTGCTCCAGCGCCGCGGCCAGATGGTCGAGCAGGACGCGATCGACTGGAGCATGGGCGAGACGCTGGCCTTCGGGTCGCTGCTCATCGACGGGCACCCGGTCCGCCTGGTGGGCCAGGACTCCCGCCGCGGCACCTTCACCCAGCGCCACGCGGTGCTGGTCGACCGGGTGACCGGCGCGGAGCACACCCCGCTCAAGTCGTTCAACGAGGGCACCACGAAGTTCTACATCTACGACTCGCTGCTCAGCGAGTTCGCGGCGCTGGGCTTCGAGTACGGCTACAGCGTCGTGCGTCCCGACGCCCTCGTGGCGTGGGAGGCGCAGTTCGGCGACTTCGTCAACGGCGCCCAGACGATCATCGACGAGTTCATCTCGTCGGGCGAGCAGAAGTGGGGCCAGCGCTCCGGTGTCGTGCTGCTGCTGCCGCACGGCTACGAGGGCCAGGGTCCCGACCACTCCTCCGCCCGCATCGAGCGGTTCCTCCAGGTCTGCGCGCTCGACAACATGACGGTCGCGCAGCCCACCACCCCGGCCAACTACTTCCACCTGCTGCGCTGGCAGGTCGAGTCGGGGCGGCACAAGCCGCTGGTCGTCTTCACGCCCAAGGTGCTGCTGCGGCACAAGCGGGCCACGTCCAAGGCGTCGGACTTCACCTCCGGCACCTTCCAGCCGGTGATCGGCGACACCACGGTCGACCCGGCCAAGGTGACGAAGGTCGTGATGTCGTTCGGCAAGATCTACTACGACCTGCTCGCGGCCCGGGAGAGCGCCGGCCGTGACGACGTCGCGCTGGTCCGGATCGAGCGGCTCTACCCCTACCCGGCCGAGGAGCTCGACGCCGAGCTGGCCCGCTACGGGGCCCAGGCCGAGCTGGTGTGGGCGCAGGACGAGCCGGTCAACATGGGCGCCTGGCCCTACCTGTCGCTCAAGCTGGCCGAGGACCCGCAGCTGCTGGGCGGCCGCCCGCTGCGGCGCGTCTCGCGTACCCCCAACAGCTCGCCCGCGGTCGGCTCGCACGCCGCCCACGACGCCGAGCTTGAGGAGATCGTGAAGCAGGTCTTCGGCTGACCGTCGCCGACCGCCTGAGTGAGCCCCCGCCCCGGCGGGGGCTCACTGCTCGATAGGGTCGGAGCGCGGGCGTGCGGACGCCCGGATTCCGGCCGCGGATCTCGCTTCGCGGCTGACGAGTTGACTGAACGGGAGCACCATGTATTTCACTGATCGGGGGATCGAGGAGCTGGTCGAGCGGCGGGGTGAGGAAGAGGTCAGCCTGCTGTGGCTGGGCGAGCGGCTGCGCGAGTTCGTCGACCTCAACCCGGAGTTCGAGACCCCGGTCGAGCGGCTGGCGACGTGGCTCGCCCGGCTGGACGACGAGGACTGACCCTGCTCCACAACGCGATACATCTTGAGTTTTCGACAGACGCGACATATCGTGTCTGTCGGTAGGAGTGTGTCGCCAGAGAGGCGGGATCATGCAGCAGTGGACGATTGAGGGCCCCGAACAGCTCACGTTCGGGGCGGTGGACTCGCTCGACGTGCGCATCGTGGCGGGCAGGCTGGCCGTGCTGGCGAGCGACGGGCCGCCGACCCTGGAGGTGGCGGAGTTCGACTCGGCCTCCCCGCTGATCGTCACGTACGACGAGGACACCCGCGAGCTGAGCGTCGCCTACAAGGACCTGACGTGGGACGGGCTGCTCGGCTGGCTGCGGCGCGACCGCCGCCGCACGGTCGCGACGCTCGCCGTGCCGCGCCACTGCCGGGTCAGCGCCGGGGTGGTCACGGCGTCCGCCGTGGTGGCCGGGTTCGAGCGGACGACGCTGGTCAAGAGCGTGTCCGGGGAGATCGTGCTCGACGGTGTGAGCGGCGAGGTGAGCGCCACGACCGCCTCCGGGGCCGTGGAGAGCCGGGCGATGGAGGGAGACCTGTCGTTCAAGAGCGTCTCCGGCGAGCTGACCGTGGCCGGCGGCACGCCGCGCAGGCTGCGCGCCAACACCGTCTCCGGCCGCATCACCGCCGACCTGCGACTGCGCCCGACCGGGCACGTCACGCTCAGCACCGTCTCGGGCGCCATCCTGGTCAGGCTGCCCGAGACCGCGCAGGCCGACGTCAGCATGAGGTCCACCTCCGGACGACTGGTCAGCGCGTTCGACGAGCTGGCCGGCACGAACGGGCCCGGCATGAAGACGATGTCCGGGCGGCTGGGCGGCGGCATGGCGTCCCTGAGCGCGACGACCGTGTCCGGCGAGGTCACGTTGCTCAAGGGGGAGAAGCGATGAGTCCCGTCTTCGGTCATGGCCGGCTCCGGCTCTACCTGCTCAAGCTGCTGGAGGAGAGCCCGCGTCACGGCTACGAGGTGATCCGGCTGCTGCAGGACCGCTTCCTCGGCGTCTACTCGCCCTCCCCCGGCACCATCTACCCGCGCCTGGCCCGGCTGGAGGAGGAGGGCCTGGTCACCCACGAGGTGGTCGACGGCAAGAAGGTCTTCTCCATCACCGACAAGGGCCGCGAGGAGCTCAACGACCGCCTCGACGAGCTCGACGACCTGGAGGAGGAGATCGCCGCCTCGGTGCGCGACATCGCCCGCGAGGTCAAGGAGGACGTACGCGACACCGTCAGGTCGCTCCGCGAGGAGCTGACCAGGATGGCCAAGGACGTCCGGGTCGACGCGCGGGTCGACGTCCGCCGCCAGCAGGCCGAGTTCAGGCGCCTGCGGGAGGAGCAGGCCCGGCAGTGGCGCGAGCACGCCCAGCACTGGCAGGACGAGAGCGGCCGCCTCACCGGCGAGTGGCGGCGCATCTGGAGCGAGGTGTGGAGCACGCTCGGCGGCGCGCCCCCGTCGCGGGCCAAGCTCGACAACGAGCTCGGCGAGCTGCTCGCCGACTTCGTCGGCGGCGTGCGTGAGGAGGCCTCGCAGGCCAGCCTCACGCGCGAGAAGATCGACGAGCTGCGCACGGCGCTCGACGAGGCCGCCACCCGCGTCCGCGACACCCTCCGGTCATGATCCGGTACGGCCTGCGCCCACCGCTGCAGCGCCTGTCAGCCAGTAAAGACGATCTTGCCGAACACATCGCCCTCGTCCATGGCGGCGAACCCCTCGCGGGCCCGCGTCATGGGCAGCGTCCGGTCGATCACCGGCCGGACGCCGGTCTGCTCCAGGAAGACGGCCAGCCGCTGGAGCTGGTCGCGGGTGCCCATCGTGGAGCCGACCACCGAGAGCTGCAGGAAGAAGACCCGGTTCAGGTCGGCGGGCGGCACGGCCCCGCTGGTCGCGCCGGAGACCACGATCCGGCCGCCCGGCCTGAGCGACTTGAGCGAATGGTCCCAGGTGGCCTGCCCGACGGTCTCCATCACCGCGTCGACCCGCTCGGGCAGCCTGGCGCCCGGCTCGAAGACCTGGTCGGCGCCGAGCTCCCGAGCCCGCTCCCGCTTGTCCCCGGACCGGCTCGTAGCCCAGACGCGATAGCCGCCCGCCCGGCCGAGCGCGATCAGCGCGGTCGCCACGCCGCCGCCCGCGCCCTGCACGAGCACGGTCGCGCCCGGCTCCAGCCCGGCCTTGTCGAACAGCATCCGGTAGGCGGTCAGCCAGGCCGTCGGCAGGCACGCGGCCTCCTCGAAGCTGAGCGCGGCGGGCTTGGGCACGAGGTTGCGGCGCGGCACGGCCACCCGCTCGGCGAACGTGCCGTCGTGGGTCTCTGACAGCAGCGACCGCTTCGGGTCCAGCGTCTCGTCCGCGCCGGAGCCGATCACGGCGTGCACGATCACCTCGTTGCCGTCCTCGTCGACGCCGGCCGCGTCGCAGCCGAGCACGATCGGCAGCCGGTCCTGCCGGATGCCGACGCCCTTGAGCGTCCACAGGTCGTGATGGTTGAGCGCGGCCGCCCGCACCGAGACGGTCGTCCACCCGTCGGGCGCCTTCGGCTCCGGGTGGTCGCCGAGCGTCAGCCCGGCGAGAGGATTGTCGGGGTCGGTCTGTGTGGCGGTAACGGCGAACATGGCCGCACCCTACTTCAGAGTGATCCTGATCCCGTCGAGCGCCGCCTTCACGAACCCCGGGTCGCCCGCCGCCGCGATCCGCACCCCGCCCCGGCACACGCTGCTGACCGGACGGCCACGCCCCCGCACCCCGCGCGGCAACCGGTCCACCTCCGCGCACGAGGGAATCAGCACCACCATGTCGCTGATCCCGCCGCCGAACCACAGCTGCGGCCCCACCGGCTCACCTCGCACCCGCTCCCCCGGCTCCGCCATCCGCACCCGATCCGTGCCCGACAGCGTCAGATAGCCGCCGTTCACCTCCCCGCGCACGTCCCCGGCCACCGCGACCCGCTGCGCGTAGTCGAGCCCGCCGGGCCTGTCGTACATCGCCATGCGCCACCGCCCGAACCTGAACAGCAGCACCTGCCCGTACGCGCCGCTGCCCGCCTGGCGCGGCCAGAGCGTCACATGCGGGGCGAACGACCGGATCGGCTCCGCGCCCCTGGTCACCTCGGCCTCGCCGTTGTAGGGAGCGACGAGCTCCTGGTAGTCGCCGTCGACCCACACGCCCTGGAACGGCCGCACCCCCAGCCGGTCGAGCCCCAGCCGGGCCGGATAGCGCACCTCGGCCCGCACCCCGTGCGGGAACACCACCTCGATCGTCTCGCGCCCGTCCCGCTCCCGTGCCGGCGGGTGCAGCACGTTCGGCGCGCTCTCCACCCGCTTCAGCGACCGGATCGGCGCCGTCTCGCGGACCGGCTCCGGCATCGGGTCACGGCTGGCCAGCAGGCTGACCACCGGCACCACCAGCAGCGCCAGCACCACCACGAACCCGACCCAGCGGCGGCGGCCGCGCTCGCCCGCCTCGATGACATCGAACTGATCGGCCACGACGGACCTCGCCGGGGGGTGGGCGCCTCTTGTTGTCCTCCAGTTCAGTTGAGCGGCGACCGCCAGCGCAACCCCTCGAACCTGGCGAAATCCTTGTCACAGGTCACGAATTCACAACCGTGTGCGGCGTCGGGCGGCATCTCGAACGGGGCAAGCCTGACCACCGATGTGCCGCCGCTCTGTCGGTAAAGGATTTGCTACACTCTCCATCGTGGAGGAGTGGGAGATCCGCGTCACCGACGAGATCCTGACCTGGATCAACGCCCTGGACGAGCGGTCCCGGGCGCAAGTCGTCGATGCGATCGACCGACTGGCCGAAGCCGGTCCGAGCCTGGGCCGCCCGCTGGTCGACACCCTGGAGGGCTCCCGGGTTCACAACCTGAAGGAACTGCGCCCTGGTTCGGCAGGCCGCTCCGAGATCCGGGTCTTGTTCGTGTTCGACCCGTGGCGGTCGGCCATCCTGCTGATCGGCGGGGACAAGTCCGGTGACTGGTCGGGCTGGTATCGCCGGGCCATACCCCGAGCCGAAGAGCTGTATGCGAAGTACTTGGCCGAACGCGAGGCGGAGGAGAAGGACCGATGACGAGTTTCCCCAAGTGGAGCGACGTCCGCGCCGATATCGTGGCCGCCTCCGGCGGCGAGGAGGCCGTGGCCGAGGCCCGGCGGCGCAATCAGGCCTACATCGACGGCTACCGGCTGGCCGAACGGCGCAAGAGCCTGGGACTGTCGCAGACCGACGTCGCCGACCTGATGGGAGTGACCAAGAGCCGGGTCTCCCAGATCGAACGCGGCGAGGTGTCCACCGTGGAGGTCATCGCCCGTTACGTACAGGCCCTGGGCGGGAGCCTTCAGATCTCGGCCGTGTTCGGCGACGACCTGTACATCCTGCGCGGCACAGACACCCACGCCGCATAATGCTCTTGAAATCCTGGTGAGCGGAAACGCGGCCGGCTCGTCACCTGTGGGGAGGACTGCCGGACCTCTTCAGTTGAGCGGCGACCGCCAGCGCAACCCCTCGAACCTGGCGAAATCCTTGTCACAGGTCACGAATTCACAACCGTGCTCGATGGCCAGCGCGGCTAGGTAGGCATCAGGCACCAGCTTCCCCGCCGCCCCGGCCTGCCGGCACAGGCGGGTGAAGATCTCCCAGTGCCGCGGCCCCGCCTCGATCAGCGAGGCGTGCGGCTGGTTGCGATAGGTCTCCGCGAACGCCAGCGCCCGATCGAGGGGGTCAGGATTGACGAAGATCCGGTCATTGGTGACGATGCGGACGAACGCGTTGACGACGAAATCGCTCACCGCATAGCTCGACTCGCCGTCGATCACCGCGTGCACGAACGCCTGGTAGCGCTCGCGCTCCTTCGTCTCGGCCCGGAAGGCGTTGACGAGGACGTTGACGTCAAGAAGCAGCATCATGCGCCCTCTCCCAGTCGTCCAGGTCGAGCGCGAGGTGCTCGAGCTTCTCGCCCGCGTCCAGCCTGACCTGCATCCAAGGGTGCAGGCCCGGCTCCCGGTCGGAGACGATCAGCTCCACGGCGGGCCGTCCGGCCGCCTCCGCGGAGCGGTTGAGCAGTTGTCGCAAGGCATCTTCCATCACCGAGTTGAGACTGCGCCCGTTGCGGGCTGCGTACGCCTTCGCCTCGTTGAGGAGCGTTTCGTCGATGCGCACCGTGGTCCTCCGCATGACTCCAGCGTCCGCCGGTGACATAAAAATGTCAACAGCACAGAGTAGCCACACGCTCACGTTCTTTGCATCGCCTTTGCGGAATCACCACCGAGCGACATTCACCTTTCCGTCCGTCGTCACCCGGACGGCCTGCCCCACGAGCTCCCGCGACTCGGCGTCCGCCATCAACTCCTCCTCCAGCACATGCGCGTACGCCCGCCCGCCGCCCGGCAGCTCGACCACCGCGTACCCCCGCTCGGCGCCCCCGTCCCGCCCGTGCGCGACCGTGTACCCGGCCACCACCGCAGTTCCCTCGTACATGTCGACCACCGGCACCGGCTCAGCGGTGAACACCGGCGCCCCGTCACCCAGCACGCCCCCCGGCTCGGTGGACCACACGGCGTACGCGTGCTTCGTCAGGTGCATGCCGACCCCGGTGACGAGCCCGTGTCCCGGCCAGGCACGCAGCAGCCCGGCCATGGTGGCGGTCGAGTGCAGCACGTAACCGCTGGCCGGCCCGCCCGCGTACGGCAGCCCGCCGGTGACGGTGAGCCCGCGCGCGTCCATCGGATCGAGCCCGATCGCGTTACACGCCTGCCGCAGCGCGACGGCGAAACAGCTGTACACGTCGAGCGCGTGCATGTCGTCCAACCCCAGCCCGGCCCGCTCGAACGCGACGCCGGCCGCCCGCCCGATCGCCTCCGACGACCCCAGCGCCGGCCGCGCCGCGACCTCCCAGGTGTCCTCCGCGTACGCCCAGCCCCGCAGATACACCCGCTGATCGGCTGGCACCCCGAGCCGATCGGCCAGCGCCGTGCTGACGAGAACGACGGCCGCCGCCTGATCGACCTCCAGCACCGCGACGGTGTTCCTGGTGTACGGCCACCCGACGAACCGATTGCCCGTCACCAGCTCCTCCGGGCCGCGCACGCTCTGCCGCCACGCGTACGGGTTCGCGGCGGCCACCTCGGTCATCGGCGCCATCATCCGGCCCCGCTCGCGCATCTCCTCCTCGACGGACTGACCGCACGCCGCCCGCCGGGCCGTCTCCATGATCGCGTACGTGTGCACCGGCAGGAACAGCTCATGCGCGAGCTCAGCGGGATGCGGCGGCCGTTCCCAGCCGTAGGGCGGCTTGGGATCGGCGGCATGACTCCACGGCACCCGCTCCCCCGCCACCCGGTACGCCCGGCGCGTGGCCAGCGCCTCGGCCCCGACGACGAGCGCCGAGTCGAGCCGCCCCTGCGCGATCTCGTTCGCCGCGGCCCCGATGAGCAGCTGCGGCGCCGTGCCGCTGACCTTGGAGTACACCTGGTGCCGCGGCACCGCAACGAGACGCTCGGCAAGCCTGCCGGTGGGCGAGTCGTACTGCCAGGAGTCGGTGTAGACGATCTGGATCGAATCCAGCCGCCCGACAGGCAACCGCGCCTCCCGGGCGGCGGCGCGGGCCGTTTGCTCCCAGAGGTCAAGCGGTTCGGGACCGGGCTGCTCACGAACAGTGCACTGCGCGACGCCCACGAGGCAGGGGGTGCGTGGATCCATGCCATCATCTAACCAGAACAAGGTTCGGTTGATAAGAAGTGACGTTTGGTAAGTGCTGTTACCACTACCTTTCACAAACAGAGGCGATTTCGCTGGCCCTCAACAAGCCGTAACCGCTCCACCCCATTTACCGCCGCCTCCTGGCCGACTCGCCGAGTTGACGATCCAGCTCTGGAAACCCGGACCGGCTCGAGGCTGCAACCGATCACGACGCCCGCATCAACAGCCTGCGCCCGACCAGGGCCGCAAGGGGTGCCCAACAGCGTGGGCCGCGTCCTCTCCGCAGAGTTTGGGCATCTACTGGATTTTCGCCTTACGCGCCCCGGAAACACCAATTCCCACAACGGAGGCACCCAAAAGCAATTACCCCGCCCAACCGTTCAACATGCACGGCGACTTCACAGCGATGGATGCCTTAGCCAAGCATCACGGTCGACTGAAAGAAGGACCGACGCGAACGCCGACCGTCTCGACGTCGGTGTCGACGGCCAGGGCTTCACCCGGAACCGCGACGCCAGGGCGACGATGTTCTCCTTCGGCTACCCGCCGGCGGCAACCCCCGCACCGGCAGCACGGCGGAATGCGGCAAGGCCGAGCCGATGCCCGCCTCGGTGGCCAGCACGTCAGCCGCGTTGCTCGTTCACCGTCCGACGCCGGCAGCAGGCAACCGCTGGACCGGCAACATGTCGTAACCAATCAGTATGCCCAGGGGCACCCGTCACCTCTGGGCCGGGGCCTTCAGGTGGTGCCGGAAACCGCAGTCGACCTGGGGTGACGTGGTCCAATAAATGATCATTGGCGGCATGTTTGACATGCTCCTTATAGGACACGGGTCACGCTTGATCAGATAACGAATCTCCATCCGAGCTGCAATAAGGGCTGTTGATCTGGAAAAATCCACCCTTACAACCCCAAGAAAGGCAATTCATGATCCCCCGGGCCAGGCATCTGGCGGCCGCCGCGCTCAGCGGCGTGCTGCTGACGCTGCCTGCCCTCACCGGGGTCGCGCCCGCCGCCCAGGCCGCGTCCGCCAGCAAGGTGCAGACCGTCACGCTGGCCAGGACCAAGGCGGACGTGCAGAAGGTCGCCGACTACTGGAAGCCGGACAAGCTCAAGGACGCCGACAGCTACAGTCCCGCCGCGCCCGCCTCCGAGGCCGCGCCCGCCTCGTCGAGCGGCGCCGTGAGCGTGTCGAACCAGGCCATCGCCGCCCTCCGGAAGGCGCAGGGCACCCAGAACGTCGCCCCCGTCGCCCCTAGGCAGGGCGCGGCCAAGACCATGGGCAAGGTCTTCTTCCGCTTCGGCGACAAGGAGTACTGGTGCTCGGCCAGCTCCGTCGCCGCCAGGAACCTCAGCGTGGTCGCCACCGCCGCACACTGCGCCTACGACCCGCGACAGGGCAAGGCCGCCGATTACTGGATCTTCGTCCCGAACCCCACCAACAGCGGCGAGATGCCCGACGGCATCTACGTGGGCTCCTCGATCAGCATCCACGAGGACTGGGTCGGCAAGAACGACTACGACTACGACTACGCGTTCGTCACCGTTCACCGGGGCTTCACCTGGGAGAAGCAGGGCGCCAAGTACGTCGCCAAGGACGTCGGCCGGCTACAGGAGAACGTCGGCGGCCAGGGCCTGGAGCTGGGCAAGAAGGCGCCCGTGTCGCGGGTCGACGCCTTCGGGTACCCCGCCGGCCCGCAGCCCGACGGCACCCGCCCGTTCAACGGCACGACACTTCAGACGTGCGTCGGCAGCACCCGCAAGGCCGTCGCCCCCAGCCTGGAGCTGAACTTCGGCGTCCAGCTCGCCCCCTGCAACTTCAGCAAGGGCGCCAGCGGCGGCCCCTGGCTCGTCGACTGGCAGTCCGCGAGGAAGCTCGGCAACCTCGTCGGAGTCAACAGCCTCACCTGGAACCGTGACGCCAAGGGTGAGTTCGACGCGGTGTCGTCCCCGTACTTCGGAGCCGTGACCGGCGACGTCTACCGCCACGCCGCCGCACAGAAGATCCTGTCAAATGTGATGTAAGTCATATGCAACTCCCCAGTAACGGGGGGTGATCAGCTCATACCTGGATCTCGGTACGATCACGGCAACCATTCAGAGGTTTACCTGATCTTCTTTCCGCCCGCATGGCCCGGGTTGGCCCTGTACGGTTCCGGACTGTCCGTTTGCTGACAATCAAAGCGCACAAAGGCGCCGCGTCAGCGTAAGGGAAAGCCTGGAGTTACCTTGAAGCGAATCCTTCTCCCCGTCGGCGGCGCCGCTCTGGCCACCGGCCTGCTGGCGACCGGCCTGACCGGCACCGCAGGGGCCAGCGCCGACGTGGCGATCGACCCCATGGCCAGGAACACGAGTCAGGCGGCCTCCGTCGCGTCCTTCTGGCTGGCCTCGAACGGTGCCGCCCTCCGCCGCGCGACCGCCTACACGTGGGACTCCAAGCAGGTCCGCAAGGTCGTCTCCACCGGCGGTTACAACCCTGACGGCCGTCCCGCCAGCGTCGCCCCGACGAGCAACGGAGGCGGCGGCAGCTCCTCCAACGTGAACCTGCCCAAGACCATCGGCAAGGTCTTCTTCGTCGACGGCAGCGGCAAGTTCCGCTGGTGCTCCGCCACGTCGATCCAGTCGAACTACCGCAACCTGGTCGCCACCGCCGGCCACTGCGTGTACGACACCGACGCCAACCGCGACACGATGGACTACTGGGTCTTCGTCCCCGGCTACTACCAGGGCAAGGCGCCGTGGGGCATCTACGTCGGCAAGACCGCGTACACCCACTACGACTTCGGCGTGTACGAGGACTACGACCGCGACTACGCGTTCGTCACCGTCTACAACGGCATCCAGTTCGAGGGCGCCAAGCGGGTCAGCAAGTCGGAGTACAACCGGTTCAGCGGGCCGAAGCGCTCCTGGGGCGGCCACCACTACATCCTGCTGTCCAAGGACGCCGGCCGCCTCGGCGACAACGTCGGCGGCCAGGGCGTCGCCTGGAACCAGCCGCCGAACCGCACCGTCCGCACCTTCGGCTACCCCTCCGCCCCGCACCCCGACGGCGACAAGCCGTACAGCGGTGTGACGCCGAAGCACTGCTACGGCAAGACCACCTCCAAGACGGTCGGCGCCTCCTGGCTCAAGATCGACGAGCACATCGGCCTCAAGTGCGCCGTGACCCCCGGTTACGACGGCGGCCCCTGGCTGTCGCAGTACAACAACGGCAAGCGCCTCGGCTACGTGAACGGTGTCACCAGCACCTTCGCCGACCAGGACGCCAACGACCGCATCGACTACATCACCTCGCCGTACTTCGACGGTGAGACGGCTTCGATCTACAACGAGGCCAAGAACAAGTGGTCCGGCAAGATCGTCGGCCGCAACGGCGAGCTGTACAAGTAAGCCCCTCCACGAAAGGCCCGGCCCTCACGGCCGGGCCTTTCGGCATTCCCGGCTCCCCTTGCTCGACTCACCACCCTCCGGCTGCATGATCCTCGCCCATCAGGCGCTCCGCGCCGTGCCCTGCTCGGGCAGCGCTCCTGGGGGCTCCGCCCCTCGCGCACCCCGCCCCCACGTGGGCCGTCTGGCCACGGACGGAGGCGACCGCCACCGTGACCAGGCAGCCGGAGCGGAACACCCCGCATTCCTTGGGTGAGGGCCACGACCACCGCGCCTCGCAAGCCAGGCAGCGTCGTGCCACCCGAGAGGCTGTCAGGCTCTATGGGCAGCCCATAGGCGGCAAGCACTCCACCAAGCGCCACCGCGCATGCCGGCTCCCCGGATGTGGTCCCGCCAGCCTCGCAGGGTGTCCCTCCTCCCCTGTTTGACCGGGGGCGGGGTGGAGGAGAGACGGCGCCCTAGCCAGACGCCCCGTGGGCTCCGAACCGTCCCGGCCGCCCTGCAGGACTTCCATCGCGCCTAACGGTCCTGCTGCGACTGGAAGATCGGCCACCACTGCCCGTTGCATCGGCCGCGTCGCCGAGCAGCCGCCCGCATTGACGTACTCCCCCAGCAGGCCCCAGCCGATCACGAGGGTCACCGCTGATGGCCGCGGCGTCACCAGGCCGAGCTCCCAGACCTCCAGCACACGAGCAAGCGCGTCCCGAACCGCCCATTCCCTGCCCTGGATGGCCGCCAAATCGCGCTCGAGGCGTACGCGCGGGCCGACCGTACGACTTCCGGCCCGAGTTGCACGGGCAGTACCTCCAGCGCGGAGTCGTCCAAGTGGAGGCAGACCCCGGCCGCCGGGTCTGGCCGGTACCGGAGGCTCACAACCCCGCTGCACGAGGCCAAGAGCGTGATCAGCCCCATGCTCGGCCCGAGCGACCCTTCAGCAGCCGAATGCAGCCCGATCCGAGACAGCGCTCGTCGCGACGGCGGCCACGAACCCACAGCACCGGTGGCCGGTGCACGAGATCCGGCACCGGCACCCACCGTTTTCCGCCCCACCGGCACCCCCGAACGCCCGGAACGGAAGGGAAAGCCGCCACCCCGAAAGGGACAAACCGACACGTATCCCCGACCCCGAAACCCGAACCTGAACGTTCCCTGTGAAGATCAGAGCGAATTAGACGGAGCACACGCCAATCCGGTTCCTGTGATCTGAGTCACATTTGACTGGCCACCCTATGCACATGCCCGTTAACGGAACTTCGGCACCATCTGCCACAACCCCGCCATGCCCTGCAAAAACGCATCCAATCGATCACTCGCCGCATTCGACCTTGACTGGTAACGGAATGGTAACGCGAGTCGGGGCCCCAACCGATCGGGTCATTTCGGCTTTCACCTGCGGAGATCACCGCGCTATGTTCCTTGCTATCCCTTTACTGACGCATGGGTCGCACGTTGCGGCCCACGACAGACCAAGGAGCAGTTCCCTTGAAGCGCATCCTCATCCCCGCCGGCGGCGCCGTCCTCGCCACCGGCCTTCTCGCTGCCGGCCTCGCCGGCTCGGCGACGGCCACGAGCGACATCGCCAAGGACCCGATGGCGACGAGTGCGGCCAACGCCAAGGCCATCGCGGACTTCTGGGCGGACAACAACAACGCTGCCCTCAAGGCCGCTACCCAGTCCAACGTCTGGGACAACGCCGACGTCGCCAAGCTGAAGACCGCCGGCGGCTACAGCGCCGACACCAAGCCCGGCTCCGCCGCGCCGATCGGCGAGGAGAAGAAGAGCTCCTCGAAGTCCCAGAACGTCAACATGCCGAAGACCATCGGCAAGGTGTTCTTCGTCAACAAGAAGGGCGAGAAGAAGTGGTGCTCCGCCACTTCTATCCAGTCCAAGTACCGCAACCTGGTCGCCACGGCCGGTCACTGCGTGTACGACACGGCCAACAACGCCGACACGATGGACAAGTGGGTCTTCGTCCCGGGTTACTACCAGGGCAAGACGCCGTACGGCATCTACGTCGGCAAGCAGGCCTTCACCCACTACGACTTCGCCGTCTACGAGGACTACGACCGCGACTACGCGTTCGTGACCGTCTACAACGGCGTGTACCTGGGTGGCGGCAAGGCCAAGCAGGTCTCGAAGTCGGAGTACGACAAGTTCCAGGGCCTCAAGGAGGCCAAGGACGTCGCCATCACCGCTGCCGAGTACCAGAAGTGCGTCGACCTTCACGGTGGCGAGACCCCGGACTGCTGGGCCAAGACGGACACCAAGGTGGACGTCGTCGGCCCCGACTACCCGGGTGCGGTCAAGGCCTTCACCGAGGTGACCAAGGAGCAGTACGACGCCGCTCCTACGGGCAAGAAGAACGGCACCAAGGCCCCGACCCAGACCAAGACCGACTTCGTGACCGAGTCCGAGTACAAGGCGTACAAGGGCCCGGGCTACCGGAAGATCGACAGCAAGGGCAACTTCACGATCACGCACTACTTCATCAAGCACTTCGTGAAGAAGACGGACGTGAAGGGCTACTTCAAGACCGTCTTCACGATCGTGGAGGGCTGGGTCAAGGACGCCGGCCGCCTCGGTGACGTCGTGGGCGGCCAGGGCTTCGCCTGGAACCAGCCCACCGGCAAGTACGTGCGCGTGTTCGGCTACCCGGCCTCCGCGCACCCTGACGGCCACAAGAACTACACCGGCATCACGCCGAAGTGGTGCTACGGCAAGACCACCAAGAAGCTGGTGGGTTCCGCGGCCAAGAAGATCGAAGAGCACGTCGCGCTCAAGTGCGCGATGACCGAGGGCGCCGACGGTGGTCCCTGGCTCTACAACTACAAGAACAGCAAGCGTCTCGGTTACGTGAACGGTGTCACCAGCACCTTCAACGACCAGGACGGCAACAACCGCGTCGACTACATCTCCTCGCCGTACTTCGACGGTGAGACGGCGTCCATCTACAAGGCCGCGGCCAACTCCTGGTCCGGCAAGGTCGTCTAAGTAGTCAGCTCGTCACTGTTCGACACTGTTTGACCCGAAGGGCCCGGCATCCGCCGGGCCCTTCGGCATTCCGGCGGGAAAGTGTTGGGCGTTTGGACGCACGGGAGCCTCAGACGGTGCCATCGAAGCAGTGTGATGTGCGCCACATCGCCCCAGGAGAGGGATCGGCGGCGGCACCGGAGGCCCGGTTGTCACGCCAGTATCGCACGGCAAGTGATCTGCGGTTATGTGCCGTAGACGGCCTTTGCCCAGATGATCCGGCACGCTCGTTCAAACATCACAGAACGGTCACGCCCGCCATGTCCCATCTTTTCCTGTCAGATCAGCTACCGGTTCCCAAGATCGACACTGTATGTTCCTGGCTATCCCTTTACTGACGCATGGGACGCAAGAGGCGTTCCACGACAGCGCAAGGAGTTAAAAGTGAAGCGCATCCTCCTCCCCGCCGGTGGCGCCATTCTGGCCACCGGTCTGCTGGCCGCCGGCCTCGCCGGTTCCGCCACCGCCGCTGCGCCCGACTGGGCGTACGACACGATGGCCAAGGACGCCCCGGCCGCTGTCGAGGTGGCCAAGTTCTGGCTGGCCGCCAACGGTGCCACCAACAACCTCGCCAAGGCGACTCCCTACACCTGGGAGACCAAGGCCACCTCGAAGCTCAAGGTGAGCGGCGGCTATTCGCCCGACACCAAGGCGACGACGGTCGCGCCGATCGGCGAGGAGAAGAAGACCGCGGCTAAGACCAAGAACATCAACCTGCCGAAGACCATCGGCAAGGTGTTCTTCGTCGACTCCGAGGGCGACCTCAAGTGGTGCTCCGCGACCTCGATCCAGGGCAAGTACAAGAACCTGGTCGCGACCGCCGGTCACTGCGTCTACGACGAGGGCAAGAACGCCTCCGTCATGGACAACTGGGTCTTCGTGCCGGGCTACTACCAGGGCAAGACGCCTTACGGCATCTACGTTGGTAAGACCGCCTACACGCACTACGACTACGCCGTGTACGAGGACAACGACCGCGACTACGCGTTCGTGACCGTCTACAACGGCATCCAGGTCGGCGGCGGCGAGCCCAAGGCTGTCTCCCAGGCTGAGTACGAGAAGTTCAACGGTGCGAAGTTCACCAAGAACTACACGATCTCCAAGGCCGAGTACGACAAGTGCGTCGACCTGCACGGCAAGGAGACCGCCGACTGCCAGGCGAAGACGACTGACCTCGAGGACCTGGCCGGCCCCGGCCACCCCGAGGCCGTGATCGTCCGCAAGGAAGTCACCAAGGAGCAGTGGGACGCCGCGCCCAAGAAGGACGCCGGTAACGTCCAGGGTCGTCAGTCCGCCCTGTACCCGCAGGTCGACTACGTCACCAAGACGGAGTACGAGAACTACAAGGGTCTCGGCTACCGGAAGATCGACGACAAGGGCAACTACACCATCACCCGCTACGGGCTGGTGTACTGGGTGAAGCAGTCGAAGCAGGTCGACTACTTCAAGACCGTGTTCTACGTTGTCGACGGCTTCATCAAGGACGTCGGTCGCCTCGGTGACAACGTCGGTGGCCAGGGCATCGCCTGGAACCAGAAGACCGGTTCCAAGGTGTTCGTCTTCGGTTACCCGGCGGACGCCCACCCCGACGGCCACAAGGCCTACACGGGTGTCACGCCGAAGTGGTGCTACGGCGCCACCTCCGGCAAGACCTACGCCTCCGCTGCGTACAAGGCTGAGGAGCACATCGCTCTGAAGTGCGCCATGACCCCGGGTGCCAACGGCGCTCCGTGGCTCATCAAGTACAGCAACGCGAAGCGTCTGGGCTACGTCAACGGTGTTACCAGCCTGTTCCACGACCAGGACGGCAACAACCGCTACGACTACAGCTCCTCGCCGTACTTCGACGGCGAGACCGGTGCGGTCTACGCGCAGGCCGAGAAGAACTGGTCCGGCTCCCTCAAGTAAGCCTTGAGAGAGTCATGAGGGCGGGGGTCCAAACCCCGCACTCACCTTGCGTCACCCGAAGGGCCCGGCAGCAATGCCGGGCCCTTCGGCATTTGTCACGGCAAATCACAAGACCCCTTAGCCCTGTGACCAGAGTGGCGATAGGGTTCTTACGCCCGTTTTGTAAACTTCGTGGAGCACCCCAGTGAAGCGCCTCCTCATCCCCCTCGCCCTCGCCGGACTGAGCGCGGCCACGCTCAGCGCCCCGGCCAACGCCACCGCACCCACCTGGGCCAAAGACCCGCTCGCCCCCAAGCCCGCCGACGCCTACAGCAACGCCTTCTTCTGGCTGGACGCCAACGGCGCCGCCCTCCGCAAGGCCACCCAGTACCGCTGGGACGCCAAGAAGGTGGAGAAGCTCGTCGCCACCGGCAGCAAGACGCCGGACGACGGCAAGCCCGGCATGGTCGCCCCGCCGACCAAGGCCCCCACCCTCAAGGTCAAGAACGTCAACCTGCCGCGCACGATCGGCAAGGTGTTCTTCATCGACCACAAGGGCGAGTACCGCTGGTGCTCGGCCACGTCTGTCCAGTCCCGCCACCGCAACCTGGTCGCCACCGCCGGCCACTGCGTGTTCGAGAACGGCAAGGACGACGTCTTCGACAAGTGGGTCTTCGTGCCCGCCTACTACCAGGGCAAGGCCCCGTACGGCATCTACGCCGGCGCGTACGCCTTCACCTCCTACGACCTCGACACCTACGACGACTACGACGGTGACTTCGCCTTCGTCGCGGTGCACAACGGCTTCCAGTTCGACGGTGACAAGCAGGTCACCAAGGCCGAGTTCGACAAGCGGGCGGGCGACAAGTGGTCCAAGGACGTCGCCATCGACGAGGCGGCGTACAAGAAGTGTTACGACCTGCACGGCGGTGAGAGCCCCGACTGCTGGGCCAAGCTGACGACGACCACCGACATCGTCGGCCCGGACTACAAGGACAAGAAGCGCGCGTACAAGGAAGTCGACAAGGACGAGTTCCTGAAGGCGCCGAAGGGCGACGGCAACGGCACCCAGGAGCCCGCGAAGACGGTCAAGGACAACGTGACCGAGTCGGAGTACAAGGCGTACAAGGGTCCGGGCTACCGCAAGATCGACGAGGCGGGCAACTACACCATCACCCATTACTTCCTGGGCTACTGGGTGAAGGAGAGCGCCAAGACGGACTACTTCAAGACCGTCTTCTATGTCGGGATCGCCAAGGACACCGGGCGGGTCGGGGACGTCGTCGGCGGCCAGGGCATCGCCTGGAACCAGCCGCTCGGCGGCAAGGTCATGGCCTTCGGCTACCCGGCCGACCCGCACCCCGACGGTGACAAGCCGTTCACCGGCGTGACCCCCAAGTGGTGCTACGGCAACACGGCCAAGAAGACCTACCAGGCCAACATGTTCCGGGTCGAGACGCACCAGGTGCTCAAGTGCTCGATGACCGGTGGCGCAGACGGCGGCCCCTGGCTGCTGCGCTACAACAACAGCAAGCGCACCGGCTACCTCAACGGCGTGACGAGCATGTTCCACGACCAGGACGAGAACAACCGCGTGGACTACATCAGCTCGGCCTACTTCGACGGTGAGGTCGCCGACGTCTACAACAAGGCGAACTACGCCGAGACGAAGAAGATCGTCGGCCCGAACGGCGAGCTCCTCAGCTAGACCAGTGCCTGAGGGAGCCCGCCGCACGGGGGCTCCCTCAGACCGGCAAACCTCAGACCGGCAAACCTCAGGCCGGCGAAACCTCAGACCGCCGCCAGCTCCCGCGTCCGCTCGTTCAGCGCCCGGACCGCGGGTTCGTTCTTGTACGGCTCCAGCCGCCGGCGCAGGTCGGCCACGTAGGACCGGGACCGGACGGACTGCAGCTCCCCGGCCAGCGTCATGGCGCCGCTCGCCGCCGTGCACGCCTCCTCCAGCTCGCCGCACTGCAACAGCCCGGCGGCCAGCAGCGACAGGTTGAACATCCGCCCGCGCACGAACCGCCCGTCCATGTCGAGGGAGCGCCGCGCCTGCCGTACGGTGCGCTCGCCCTCCCCCAGGTCGCGGAAGCAGTGGGCGAACTTGGCCGACAGGTAGGCCTCGTCGAAGTAGCCCAGCCAGCGCGGCTCGTCGCCCGGGTTGCGGGTGTCGAAGGCGCGTTCGGCCTCGTGCAGCGACGCGGCGCAGGCGCGGGCGTCGCCGAGCCCGGCGTGCGCGTGCGCCTCCAGGACGTGGCCCGAGGAGACGAGCGTGGAGACGCCCGCGCGGCGGGCCGAGAGCTGGGCGGCGCGCGCCAGGTCGAGCGCGTGCGCCGGCTGGCCCATGTAGATGGCCTGGTGGGCCATCCCGGCGAGGATCTCGCCGCCGAGCGCGTGGTCGTCGGCGCCCCTGGCCAGGCGCAGCGCCTGGATGAGGTAGCGCTGGGCGAGCCCGTGCTGCTCCATGTCGTAGGCCATCCAGCCGGCCAGCCGGGTGAGCTCGGCGGCGGCCGCGGCGAGCTGCCTGCCGGTGGCGTCGCCGTAGGAGCCGTCCTTCAGCAGCGGCGTGACCGCCGTGTCCAGATATTTGACCACGGAGGAGCGGACCCGGCCGCTCCCGAACCTGTTGTCGAGCTCACCGAATGATCGGGTGACCTCGTGGATGGCGGCGATGTCCGCCCTCCCCACGCGGCGGGGGCCCGAGCTGCTCGGGCGCCCCTCCTGTGGTGAGGTCAGCCACCGCACGGCTCCCACGGAGCCCGCGCCGATCGCGAACGTCGAGTCGATCAGGAATCTTCGTCTCTCCACATCGGCCCGCCACAGCGCCGTCACGGTCGCGACCCCCTCCTGCCACGTGTGCGTGAACTCCTGCCCGAGATCGAGGGGTGTAGTGATGACCGGCATGCCCAGATCCTCAGAACTGATGGGCCTGCCCAGCCGTAGTGCGAATATCTCGGTAAGGAGGCACGGCACCGGGTCGCGCGGGCGCTGGCCACCGATCCAGCGCAGCACGGAGCTGTGGTCGTACTTCAGCCCGGGGGTGCCGCGGGCGGCACCCAGATCGTTGAGGCGCCTGGCCAGTCCCTTGTGGGAGAAGCCAGCCTCCGCGATGAGCTGCTGTAGCAGTCGGTTGGGCTCGCGTTCCATCGCTCTCCTCATAACGGGAGCCGGCGCCCGCATCCTTACAGAGAGCTATGTTTATAGCACGCCGAGTAAAGAGAGTTTGGTGTTTCCCGGAGCTCGTTTTGACGGATGCGGGCGCCGCGAGGTCAGGCGCGGGCGACGCCGTCGATTCTGGCCTGGGCGGCGACGGCTGCCGTGACGGCGGGGGCGACCCGGGCGTCGAAGGGGCTGGGGATGACGTACTCGGCGGTGAGGTCGTCGCCGACGACGGCGGCGAGCGCGTCGGCGGCGGCCACCTTCATGTTCTCGGTGATCGCGGTGGCGCGGACGTCGAGTGCGCCGCGGAAGACGCCGGGGAAGGCGAGCACGTTATTGATCTGGTTGGGGAAGTCGGAGCGGCCGGTGGCGACGACGGCGGCGTGCCGGGCGGCGACCTCCGGCAGGACCTCGGGCGTGGGGTTGGACAGGGCGAAGACGATGGCGCCCTCGGCCATGGAGGCGATGGCCTGCTCGGTGACGGTGGAGCCGGACAGCCCGACGAACACGTCGGCGCCGGCCAGGGCCTCCTCGGTGGAGCCGGTGTGGCCGGCCTTGTTGGTGTCGCGGGCCAGGGCCTGCTTGACGGGGTTGAGTCCGTCGCGGCCGTCGTAGATGAGGCCCTTGGAGTCGGAGACGGCGATGTCGCCGATGCCGGCCTCCAGCAGGATGCGGGTGACGGCGACGCCGGAGGCGCCCGCGCCGGCCACGACGGCGCGCAGGTCGCCGAGCGAGCGGCCGGTGAGGCGGGCGGCGTTCTTCAGCGCGGCGAGGGTGACGATGGCGGTGCCGTGCTGGTCGTCGTGGAAGACCGGGATGTCGAGCAGCTCGCGCAGCCGGTCCTCGACCTCGAAGCAGCGCGGCGCGCTGATGTCCTCCAGGTTGATGCCGCCGAACGAGGGCGCGAGCCGGGCGACGGTCTCGACGAGCTCGTCGACGCCGGTGCAGGCCAGGCAGATGGGCACGGCGTCGACGCCGGCGAACTCCTTGAACAGCAGGGCCTTGCCCTCCATGACGGGCATGGCGGCCGACGGGCCGATGTCGCCGAGGCCGAGGACGGCGGTGCCGTCGCTGACGACGGCGACGACGTTGGAGACCCAGGTGTAGTCGTCGGCGAGCGCGGGCGTCTCGGCGATGGCGGTGCAGACGCGCGCCACGCCGGGCGTGTAGGCGAGCGACAGGTCGCCGGCGTCGCGGACGGGGATGGTGGAACGGATTTCGATCTTGCCTCCGCGGTGCAGGGCGAAGGCGGGATCCTGGTCGAGAGATGTCGGTGTGGCAGTCACTGTGACCCCTGTAAGTCGGCGGACGGAAGTGAACCTTCGGCGGACGTGCACGAGGGCTGGCTTCGGTAGGCGCCAGGATCCCCTCGTCAGATCGTCTCGGTGAGGGGTTACGGGGGTCACCCGTTTCTCCATACTGCCACATGCTGAGACGGACACACCCGGTGATCGTGCCCTGGTATCAGGGCCGACGCCGTTCCGTTGACGCATTGTTGCTCACCAGATGACGGACTGCTGCAAAAGCCCATCTAAACTGCACGAAACCCCAACATTCTTGGCATAAACACTGAGGAGGCCACCCATGGCCCTCTGGCCCTTGAACCGCCGAGCCTCCGCCGCCGGCGCGCTCGCCCTCACCGCCGCCCTGGCGCTGTCCGGCTGCGGCAGCGAGTCGTCGTCGAGTGGCGGCACGACCTCCGCCAGCGCCTCGGCGGCCGGTGGCGCCCAGCTGGTGAAGCCCGGCAAGCTCACCGTCTGCACGAACATCCCCTACGAGCCCTTCCAGTTCAAGCAGGGCGCCGACATCGTCGGCTTCGACGTGGACATCGTCGACCTGGTGGCCAAGAAGCTCGGCGTCGAGCAGGAGATCGTCGACATCGACTTCGCCGTGATCAAGAGCGGCGCCGCCATGGCCACCAACAAGTGCGACCTGGCCGCCGCCGGCATGACCATCACCGAGGAGCGCAAGGCCAACATCACCTTCTCGGACCCGTACTTCGACGCCACGCAGGCGCTGCTGGCCAAGAAGGGCACCGGGGCCGCCTCCCTGGAGGACGTCAAGGCCAAGGGGCTGAAGCTGGGCGCCCAGGCCAGCACCACCGGCCTCACCTACGCCACGGAGAAGGGCTTCAACCCGACCGAGTACGCCGACTCGGCCAAGGAGCTGCTCGCCCTCCAGGCCGGCCAGGCCGACGTCATCATCCAGGACCTCCCGGTCGTGCTCACCTGGCTGAAGAAGCCGGAGATCGCCGAGAAGTTCGAGCTGATCGCCAGCCTCGACACCGGCGAGCAGTACGGCCTCGGTCTGAAGAAGCAGGCGGACCCGGTCCTGCTCAAGACCATCAACGAGGAGCTCGCCAAGGCCAAGTCGGACGGCACGTACGAGAAGATCTTCGTGAAGTGGTTCGACAAGAAGCCCGGCGAGCTGGGCTGACCCCATGGCGGACGAGCCGAAGACGGCTGAGCCGGGACGCGCCCGGCTCAGCCCCCGCAAGAGACAGCGGATCAGCCGCGGCGTCCAGTACGCCGTCCTGACCATCGCCTTCGTCGCCCTGGTCGTGTCCGCCGACTGGGGCAGCCTGGCGCAGAACTTCGCCCAGCCGGACGTGGCCGGGCAGATGCTGCCCGAGCTGTTCACGATCGCGCTCAAGAACACGGTCATCTACTCGGTCGGCGGGTTCGCGTTCGCATTCGTGTTCGGCCTGATCGTGGCGCTGATGCGGCTGTCCACGGTGGGCCCGTACCGGTGGCTCGCGACCCTGTACATCGAGATCTTCCGCGGCCTGCCGGCGCTGCTGGTCTTCCTGATGATCGTCTTCCTGCCGCTGGCGCTGCCCGGCTTCGAGGTGCCCGGCGGCACGTACGGGCAGGCCATCCTCGGCCTGGGCCTGGTCGGCACCGCCTACCAGGCGGAGATCTTCCGGGCGGGCCTGCAGGCGGTCCCCAAGGGACAGACCGAGGCCGCCAGGTCGCTCGGCATGTCGGCGGCCCGGGCGCAGATCACGGTGGTGATCCCGCAGGCGATCCGGATCGTCATCCCGCCGACGACCAACCAGTTCGTGGCCCTGCTCAAGGACTCCTCGCTGGTGCTGTTCCTGGGCGTCTCGGGAGAGTTCGTGGAGCTGACGAAGTTCGGCAACGACATGGCGTCCACGCACGCCAACGCCACGCCCATCCTGGTCGCCGGCCTGACGTACCTGATCGTCACCATCCCGCTCGGCTACCTGGCGGGACGGCTGGAGAAGCGCAAGGGGACGGCCCGATGACCGAAGCCATCGAGATCGAGGACCTGCACAAGCACTTCGGCCAGAACGAGGTGCTGCGCGGCATCGACCTGACGGTCGGCACCGGCCAGGTCGTCTGCGTGATCGGGCCGTCCGGCTCGGGCAAGTCGACGCTGCTGCGCTGCGTGAACCTGCTGGAGCAGCCCACCAAGGGCACGGTGCGGGTGCGGGGCGTCGAGGTCACCGACCCGGACGTGGACATCGACGAGGTCCGGCGGACCATCGGCATGGTGTTCCAGCAGTTCAACCTCTTCCCGCACATGACCGCGCTGCAGAACGTGATGATCGCCCAGCAGCGGGTGCTGAAGCGGGGCAGGAAGGAAGCCGAGGTCGTCGCCAGGGAGAACCTGGAGAAGGTCGGTGTCGGGGCCAAGTGCGACGCCTTCCCGGCGCAGTTGTCCGGCGGGCAGCAGCAGCGGGTGGCGATCGCCAGGGCGCTCGCGATGAACCCCGACCTGATGCTGTTCGACGAGCCCACCTCGGCGCTCGACCCGGAGCTGGTCGGCGACGTGCTGGCGGTCATGCGCAAGCTGGCCGAGGAGGGCATGACCATGCTGGTCGTCACCCACGAGATGGGCTTCGCCCGTCAGGTGGCCGACCGGGTGGTGTTCATGGACGGCGGCGTCGTGGTCGAGGACGGGCCGCCGGCCCAGGTGATCGGCGACCCGCAGCACGAGCGGACCCGCGCGTTCCTGCACCGGGTGCTGCACCCGGAGGGCTGAGCGTGAGCGGGGCGTCCGGGGATTCCGGGCGCCCCGCCGTTTCGTGTAATACTCCGGCATGGACCTGACCTCTTACGCCGAGTGGGCGGTCCGCCTCGTCAACGATCCCGCTCCCCCGCCCGAGCTGGTGCGGCTGCGGGACGAGCTGGCGGCCGTGTTCGACGCCGCGGCCGACGCCGAGGAGCTGGCCGCCCTGCTCAACGCGCTGCTCGTGCGCTATCCCGTACGCCCGCAGCTCACCGACCACGACGGCCGGGGCTGGCACCTGCACCTGGCCGACCACTCCGGCGCGGCCGCGGTGATGGGCCTGGCCGCGGTCGTGGCCACGCTGGGCGCCGACCGGCTCGGCCGCTGCCTGGAGCCGCGCTGCTCGCGAGCCTTCCTCGACACCTCCTCCAACCGCTCGCGCCGCTACTGCTCGGCCCGCTGCGCCAGCCGCGCCAACGTCGCCGCCTACCGGGCCCGGCGCCGCAGCGGCCAGTAACGCAGCACGACCCGCCCGACGACGTCCTCGACCGGCCCGAAGTCCCAGCTGTCGCGCCGGCCGCCGGCCCGCTGGTTGTCGCTCTCCAGCCACCAGCCGCCCTCGCCGTGCCACTGCGCCCGCTTCACGATCAGCCGGCTCGGGTCGCCGGGCAGCCTCGCCACCACGACGTCGCCGGGGCGCACCCGCGCGCCCCGCCGCACCAGAAGCCAGTCGCCCGGCTCCAGACCCGGCCGCATCGAATCCCCTTCGACACGCACTCTCATCGCCGAGACCCCCTCCTCCACAGGCGTTTGGACCCGAGTAAGGTCGGTACAGGACCAAGCTGATTCGGCATCAAGGAAGGATTTTCTGATGCTTGCACGACTGCTACGACCCAAGCATGTCGCTTCCGCACACTGCGACCTGCCCTGTGGGGTCTACGACCCCGCCCAGGCCCGGATCGAGGCGGAGTCGGTCAAGGCGATCATGGAGAAGTACGCGGGCAACGAGGACCCGGTGTTCCGCGCCCGCGCCATCAAGATCAAGGAGGAGCGGGCCGAGCTGGTCAAGCACCACCTGTGGGTGCTGTGGACCGACTACTTCAAGCCGCCGCACCTGGAGCAGTACCCGCAGCTGCACCAGCTCTTCTGGGAGGCCACCAAGCTGGCCGGGGCCGCGGGCGCCAAGGGCACCGTCGAGGTCGCCAAGGCTGAGGACCTGCTCGGCAAGATCGACGAGATCTCCAAGATCTTCTGGGAGACCAAGGCCGCCTAAAGCGGCACAAAGGCTCTGTGCGGCTACCGCCCGCACAGAGCCTTTTTCGCTGATGGCGAGTCTGAATCCGCCAAGCACCTCCCGGGGGCGGTAAGTTGCAGTAGGCGTCGTATACGCGAGGAGGAACGTGACCGAGGAAACCGAGACGCGTGCGACAGGCGAGGCCGCCATCCGCGACGTGGTGAGCATCAGGCTCCCCGCCGACAGCGCCTACCTGTCCGTGTTGCGTACGGCCACCGCCGGGTTGGCCGCCCGGCTCGACTTCACGCTGGACGAGATCGAGGATCTGCGGATCGCGGTCGACGAGGCGTGCGCCATGCTGCTCAACGAGGCCGTGCCGGGCACCGACCTGACCGCCGAGTTCGAGCTGACCGGCCAGGAGATGCAGGTTCGCGTCGAGGTGGCCACGGTCGGGAGCTCCGCGCCCAAACGCGATGACTTCGCCTGGATGGTGCTGACCGCCCTGGCCGACGACGTCGACGCGGTGACCGACTCCCCCGATCGCATGGCGATCGTCCTGCGTAAGCGCCGAGGCGCGGCGAGGCCGGCGTGACGGAAAGGACTGGAGCCATGGCCACCAGCGAACACGCCGTGCCCGACAGGGTGCGGGCTCGCATGCTCTTCGCCGAGCTGTCCGAACTCGGCCCTGACGAGCCCCGGCGCCAGCGCATCAGGGACGAGCTGGTCGAGCTTCACCTTCCGCTGGTCGAATACCTCGCGCGCCGCTTCCGCAACCGCGGCGAATGGCTCGACGACCTGACCCAGGTCGCCACGATCGGCCTGATCAAGTCCATCGACCGGTTCGACCTCAACCGTGGCGTGGAGTTCTCCACCTACGCCACGCCCACCATCGTCGGCGAGATCAAGCGGCACTTCCGCGACAAGGGCTGGGCGGTGCGGGTGCCGCGCCGCCTGCAGGAGCTCAAGCTCTCGCTGACGAAGGCCATCAGCGAGCTGTCGCAGCGCGAGGGCCGCGCGCCCACCGTGGCCGAGCTCGCCACCTACCTCAAGATGACCGAGGAGGAGGTGCTGGAGGGCCTGGAGTCGGCCAACGCCTACTCCACCGTGTCCCTCGACGCGCCCGACTCCGGCGACGACGACGCCCCCGCGGTGTCCGACTCGCTGGGCATCGTGGACGAGTCGCTGGAGGGGGTCGAATACCGCGAGTCGCTCAAGCCGCTGCTGGAGCGGCTGCCGCCGCGCGAGAAGCGCATCCTGCTGCTGCGGTTCTTCGGCAACATGACCCAGTCGCAGATCGCCACCGAGCTCGGCATCTCGCAGATGCACGTCTCGCGGCTGCTGGCCCGCACCCTGGCCCAGCTCCGCGAGGGCCTGACGGCCGACGACTAACCCGCGGGAGCGGCTTCGGCCGCTTCCGTTCTTCTCGCTCCCGCCCGCGCCGCCACGGCGAGCACGAGCAGCAGCGCGGCCACCGGCCAGCCCGCGCCCCATTCGGCGCCGGACGCCGGCGCGAACGTGCTGCCGAGCCCGGCCCGATCGATCACCGCCGCCGTGGCCGTCCTGGTCAGCCAGGGACCGGCGACGACGGCCACAGTCACCGCGAGGGCGATCCAGCCGAGCCGCGCCGCCTCCCCCCTCCCCAGCGGCCGTCCCTCCATGAGGGCGCGCAGCACCCCGGGAAGCAGCAGCGCGGCCACCCCCGCGCTCAGCCCGGCGAGCAGCACGTCGGCCCGTGACAGCAACTGCTCCGCGAGCGTGGAGCCCCAGACGTCCAGCACGCTCTCCCTCCGCCGGACGGCGGAGCTCCCGGCGAGCGGCACACCTGTGCGCAACGACAGCACCGTGACGGTGACGTAGCCGCCGGTCCTGGTCATCGCGTTGATCGTGTACGCGACTGCCCCGATCGCCGCGATCGCCCCGGCGAACCTCGTCAGATGTACGACCAGACGGCCCATGGCCGCATTATGGGCGCCGTGGCCGCGCCCGTACAGGTCAGGACTCGTCGCCGTAGAGCGCGCGGGTGGTGGGCGGGGCGAGCAGGCCGACGAGGCCGATCAGGGCCACCACCAGGAGCGGGATGCCGAGCTCGGGACGGCCGGAGTCGAAGAGCGTGACGGAGATGGGGATCAGGAAGATCTGCGCGAGCACGGCCGGCGCCCGCCCCCAGCGCTCGGCGGCCAGCAGGCCGCCCCAGGCGACCCAGAGCAGCCCCGCGCCGATCAGCAGCCCGAAGGCGGCCTCGGCCAGCGCGGCGGTCAGGTTGGCCGGGGTCCCGGACACCGTCTCCACCCCGACGTAGACGCCCAGCCCGAGCGCGATCAGCCCTTCGAGGGCGACGACGAGGGCGGCGGCAACCAGGCTCCACGGACGCTTCGACACACCCCGCACCCTATCCGCCGCCACCGCTGCCCCGTTCGCCGCCGTACACACCCGATGAATGGGATTTTTCACGACAATATCGACAGGCACCACCGGTTACGCTGGCCATATGCGCGCGATGCTCCTGGTCAACCCCAAGGCCACCACCACCAACGCCCGCACCCGCGACGTGCTCATCCGGGCGTTCGGCGCGGCCGTGGACCTCAGCGTCGAGGAGACCGCCTACCGGGGGCACGCGGCGATGCTCGCGGCCACCGCGCGGGCCAAGGGGTTCGACATGGTGGCCGTGCTGGGCGGCGACGGGACGATCAACGAGACCGTCAACGGGCTGCTGAACCCGGTCGACGGCGACGACACCGGCCGCCCGGCGCTCGTCGTCATCCCTGGCGGCAGCGCGAACGTGTTCGCCAGGGCGCTCGGGCTGCCCAACGATCCGGTCGAGGCCACGGGCGCGGTGCTGGAGGCGCTGCGCGACGGGCGGCGGCGCGGCGTGGGCCTGGGGCAGGCGCTGTGGGACGGCGAGAGCCGCTACTTCACGTTCTGCTCGGGGATGGGCTACGACGCCGAGGTCGTAAGGGCCGTGGAGGGCCTGCGCGGGGCCGGGCGGAAGGCTACCCCTGGCCGGTATGTGAACACGGCCCTGAGGCACTATCTGGCCACGGACAAGAGGCATCCCGCGATGACGCTGACGGGTCCCGGCATCCCGGCGGCCGAGGGGCTGTTCATGGCGATCGTGTCCAACACCTCGCCGTGGACGTACGTGGGCACGCGGCCGGTCCGGCCGACCCCGTGGGCCTCGTTCGAGACGGGGCTCGACCTGCTCGGGCTGCGCCGGATCGGTCCGCTGACGCTGGCCCCGGTGATCCGTCACATCCTCACGGAGAGTGAGCGTCTTCCGGGCGGCCGGCACCTCGTCCAGCTGCACGACGAGGCCGAGTTCACGCTCACCGCGGCCCGCCCGGTGGCCTTCCAACTGGACGGGGACTACCTGGGAGAACGCGAATCCGTAACGTTCCGGTCTATCCCGAACGCATTACAAGTTCTGGTCTAGCTGGTTACATTCGGTCATTGTGTGACGCATCCGACATCCATTACCGCCAAAACTTCGGCCGTACCCTCTTGCGTGCACTCTCCGTGGCTGAAAAGCTCAACACTGACGTCGGAACGTAGGACCTTTAACAACCCCCAAGGGTCCTCCGCCGTCCGCGGGCATCCCCGGTTCACCTGATCCGGGGACTTGTTCGCACGGGTTAGTGAAACCTTTCACAAAGGATGCCGCACGGAGCCCATCTCAGGCTCCATCTACTAAGGAGTGGACGCATGGACTGGCGCCACCGAGCTGCCTGCCGTGACGTGGACCCCGAGCTGTTCTTCCCGATCGGGAACACCGGACCGGCACTCATGCAGATCGAAGAGGCCAAGCAGGTCTGCCGTTCCTGTTCGGCCATGGAAGCCTGCCTGAAGTGGGCGCTGGAGTCCGGCCAGGACGCGGGCGTCTGGGGCGGCCTCAGCGAGGACGAGCGTCGCGCGCTCAAGCGCCGCAGTGCCCGTGCCCGCGCCCGCGCGACTGCCTGAGCCCGCCAGAAGGAGACCCGCCTGAAACCCGCAGCGAGCCGAACCGCCTGGTGCGATCGACTGTCCGCCAGGACCACGCCGCGTCCCTGATCGAAGGGACGCGGCGTTCAGCTCATCTGGCGCTCATGAAGCGGGCAGCGGGATCGACAGCGTGACCTCCGTGCCGCCGCCCTCGCGCGGCAGGACCGACAGCTTGCCCGACAGCTCCCCCTCGACGAGCGTGCGCACGATCTGCAGCCCGAGGCTGGTCGAACTGTCGAGGTCGAAGTCCGCGGGCAGCCCCTGACCGTCGTCCCAGACGACCACGTGCAGGCGCTCCGGCCCCGGCTCCACCATCACCTGAAGCCGCTCCGGCCGGCCGTGCTGCAACGCGTTCTGCAGCAGCTCGGTGAGCGCCATGGCCAGCGGCGTGGCGATGAGCGACGGCAGCACGCCGAACGCCCCCACCCGGCGCGGCGTCACCGCCGCCTCCGGCGCCGACACCTCGCCCGCCATCGCGATCACCCGGTCGGCGATGTCGTCGAAGTCGACGAACTCCTCGGGCGCGTGCGAGAGCGTCTCGTGCACGATCGCGATCGAGCCGACCCGCCGCACCGCCTCCTCCAGCGCCTCGCGGCCCTCCGGCACCCGCAGCCGCCTGGCCTGCAGCCGCAGCAGCGCGGCCACGGTCTGCAGGTTGTTCTTCACCCGGTGGTGGATCTCGCGGATCGTCGCGTCCTTGGTCATCAGCTCGCGCTCGCGCCGCCGCAGCTCGGTCACGTCGCGGATGAGCACCAGCGCGCCGATCCGGCCGCCGCCGACGATCAGCGGGATCGCCCGGAGCTGCACGATCGTGCCGCCGGACTCCACCTCGGTCTCCTTGGCCGCCCGCCCGCTGGCCACGATCATCAGGTCTTCGTTGATCGGCTCGTCGGAGTAGCACAGCGTCGCGGTCACCCGGCCGAGCTCGGCCCCCACCAGGTCGGCGTGCAGCCCCAGCCGCCGGTAGGCCGACAGCGCGTTGGGCGAGGCGTAGGTCACCCGCCCGGCCCGGTCGAGCCGCAGCAGCCCGTCGCCGACGCGCGGCGAGCGGACCAGGATCGGCTCCTCGCCCGAGAACGGGAACCGCCCCTCGGCCACCATCTGCGCCAGGTCGGAGGCGCTCTGCAGATAGGTCAGCTCCAGCCGCGACGGGGTGCGCGCGGACGACAGGTTCGTCGAGCGCTGGATCACCCCGAGGAACCGGGCCTCGCCGTCGGGGACGGCACGCCGTACGGGGATCGTCTCCTCGCGCACGGGCACGCCCGTGGACCAGTCGGGGTCGCCCTCGCGGCAGATGCGCCGCTCGTCCCAGGCCGTGTCGATCAGCGGGCGCTCGCCCTTGGCCACCACCGTGCCGACGACGTCGTCGTGGTAGACCGTCGGCCCGGTCGTGGGCCGCATCTGCGCGATCGCGATCCAGCCGCCCTCGCCCAGCAGCGGCGCCCACAGGATGAGGTCCGCGAACGACAGATCGGCCAGCAGCTGCCAGTCGGAGACCAGCGAATGCAGCCAGTCGAGATCCGCCCCGTCGAGCGCGGTGTGGCGGACGACGAGGTCGCTGAGAGTCGGCACGAGTGCATCATGCGTGCTGTCGGGGCCAACAGCCAAACCGCCGCCGCCTTTTCGGGCGGGTCAGGGGCTGTGAAGACCATCACAGCGGTTGCGGCCTGGCCTGCCGCAGCGGTTATCCTTCACCATCAGCCTGAGCTGCCCGGATTGGCGCTCGGCAGAAGTGAAGGTGAGAGCGTGACAGACGACGGCCCTCGCGTACCGAAGTACTACGACGTGAAACGGGCCCTGCTCGAGCTGACCAAGACGCTCGCGCCGGGTTCCGCGCTGCCGCCCGAGCGGACGCTCGCCGTACGCTTCGAGACCTCGCGCACCACGGTCAGGCAGGCGCTGACCGAGCTGGTCGTGGAGGGCCGGCTGCTGCGCATCCAGGGCAAGGGCACGTTCGTCGCGCAACCCAAGGTCGCGCAGGTGCTGCAGCTCACCTCCTACATCGGCGACCTGCGCACGGCCGGCCTGGAGCCCGACACCAAGATCCTGGAGATCGGCTACATCACCGCCGACGAGGCGCTGGCCCGCCGCCTGGCGATCAACCCGGGCGGCCGCGTGCTGCGCATCCACCGGCTGCGGCTGGCCAACGGCGAGCCGGTCTCGGTCGACACCACGCACCTGTCGGCGCGGCGCTTCCCGCGCCTGCGCCGCGAGCTCGAGGTGCACTCCTCCCTGTACGAGACGCTGCACAACGCCTACAACGTACGGCTCACCGACGCCGAGGAGATCATCGAGACCGTCCTCGCCACGCCGTACGACGCGAAGCTGCTGGGCGTGGACGTGGGGCTGCCCATGCTGCTGCTGACCCGCCACGCCTTCGACGCCGACGGCAATCCGGTGGAGTGGGCGCAGTCGCTCTACCGGGGCGACCGCTACAAGTTCGTCACCAGGCTGCGCCGCCCCTGACTACGCTTGGCCGCGTGAGCGTGATCGTGGTCAGCGGGACCGACTCCGGGGTGGGCAAGACGGTCGTGTGCGCCGCCCTGGCCGTGCTGGCGCGGGGCCGGGGGGCGAGCGTGGCCGTGGTGAAACCCGCCCAGACCGGCGTCGCCCCCGGCGGGCCCGGCGACGTGGACGAGGTCATCCGGATGTCCGGGGTGACGACCACGTTCGAGCTCGCCCGCTTCGACGCGCCGCTGTCGCCGGCCGCCGCGGCGCGGGCCGCCGGGCTGCCCCCGGTGTCGATGCCGCAGGCCGCCCGCCGGATCCGCGAGCTGGCCGAGAGCAACCGGCTGGTCGTCGTGGAGGGCGCCGGCGGGCTGCTGGTGCGCTACGACGAGGACGGCGCGACGATCGCCGACCTGGCCAGACTGCTGGGCGCGCCGGTGCTCGTGGTGGCCCCGGCCGGGCGCGGCACGCTCAACCACACCGCGCTGACGCTGGAGGCGCTCGCGCACCGCGGCCTCGACCTGGCGGGCGTGGTCATCGGCGCGTGGCCGGCCGAGCCGGGGATCGCCGAGCGGAGCAACGTGACCGACCTGGAGATGCTGGCCGCCCGGCCGCTGGCCGGCGCGCTGCCCGAAGGGGCCGGGCGGCTGTCCGGCGACGCCTTCGCCGACGCGGCGCGGCGCGGGCTCGCCGTGACGCTCGGCGGCGCCTTCGACCCCGCCGCGTTCCGGGGGACCTTGCGCTGAGCCGCCGGATGTGGCAAGTTCTGTTGCTCTTTCCGGGATGCTGGAGACGTCATGGACAACATCGCCGCGATCGAAGAGGTGCTCGCCCAGGTCGGCCCGCGGCTCAAACGGCTGCGCGCCGAGCGCGGCCTGACGCTGTCGGCGCTGGCCGAGGCCACCGGCATCTCCACGAGCACCCTGTCGCGCCTGGAGTCCGGGCAGCGGCGGCCCAGCCTCGAGCTGCTGCTGCCGGTCGCCCAGGCCTACCAGGTGCCCCTGGAGGAGCTGGTGGGCGCGCCGGAGGTGGGCGACCCGAGGGTGCGCGCCGTGCCGCGCAAGATGCACGGCCGCACCGTCCTGCCGCTGACCCGCCAGCCCGGGGCGCTGCAGGCGTTCAAGATGGTCATCATGCCGGAGCCGGGCGTCCCCGAGCAGCAGACGCACGAGGGCTACGAGTGGATGTACGTGCTGTCCGGGCGGCTGCGGCTGCTGCTGGCCGACCGTGACCTGGTGATGAAGGCGGGCGAGGCCGCCGAGTTCGACACGCGGCTGCCGCACTGGTTCGGCAGCGCCGACGACCAGCCGGTGGAGATCCTCAGCCTGTTCGGCCGCCAGGGCGAGCGGATGCACGTGCGCGCCCGGCCGGCCAGCCGCGCCTAGCGTCGGGGGGTGGGGCTAGCCCCACCCTGGTCGCGCACACCAGGCCCATGTCCGGCAGCTCCCAGGAGTCAATACCGTGGAGGCATGAAACGACCCCGGGTGGCCACGGCGTGGCTCGACACGGCCCACGTGATGACCGGGCTGCCCGTCGCGTTCGCGCTCGCGGTGCTGACGCTCGCGTCGGCCGTGGCCCCGCCCGTGCTGCGGCGCGGCGTGCCCTGGTTCACGCGGGTGCAGCGCTCCCGGTTCGAGGCGTTTCTGGGCGAGCGCATCCCGCCGGTGCCGCCCGCGCGCAGCTGGCGCACCTCCAGCCTGTGGCGGCAGATCGCCTACCATCTGCTGTCGCCGCTGGTCAGCGGGCTGGCGGTGTTCCTGGTCGCGGCGACGTGGGGCGCGGCGCTGGTGGGGCTGCTGGCCTTCCTGCCGCCGCTGATCCAACCGCCGCCGCTGACCTTCCTGTTCGACCTGCGCGACCCGAACGTGGTAACCACCTACATCGTGGCGGGGGCCGTACTCCTGCTGATCGCGCCCGTGCTGGCGCGCGGGATGGCGATGCTGGACCTGTCGGTGGCGCGGGCGCTGCTCGGCCCCAGCCGCGACGAGCTGGGGCGGCGCATCGAGACGCTGACCGAGAGCCGCGCCGGCGTGATCGACGCCGCCGATGCCGAGCGGCGGCGCATCGAGCGTGACCTGCACGACGGCGCCCAGCAGCGGCTGGTGTCGCTGGCGATGAACCTGGGCCTGGCCCGCGCCACGCTCACCGACCTGCCGGAACCGGCCCGCGAGGCCATCGAGCACGCGCACGAGGAGGCCAAGCAGGCGCTCAAGGAGCTGCGCGACTTCGTCCGCGGCCTGCATCCGGCCGTGCTCAATGACCAGGGCCTCGACGCGGCGCTGTCCGGCGTGGCCGCGCGGGCCCCCATCCCGGTGCGGTTGCGCGTCGACATCGAGCGCCGCGCCACTCCGACGATCGAGGCGGTGGCATTCTTCATCGTGTCCGAGGCACTGACCAACATCGCCAAGCACGCCGCGGCCACCAAGGCCGAGGTGAGCGTGCGGCGCGAGCGCGACCGGCTGCACGTACTCGTCTACGACGACGGCTGCGGCGGGGCCCGCCTCGACAGCGGCACCGGGCTGCGCGGTCTGGCGCAGCGCATCGACGCCGTGGACGGCAGGCTGCGGCTGAGCAGCCCGCTCGGCGGCCCGACGACGATCGAGGTGGACCTGCCGTGCGAGTAGTGCTCGCCGAGGACTCCGTGCTGCTGCGCGAGGGGCTCGTCCGGCTGCTGGAGGCGGCCGGGCTGGAGATCGTGGCCGCCGTGGCCGAGGCCGAAGGACTGCTGCGGGCCGCCGAGGAGCACCGGCCCGACCTGGTGCTCACCGACGTGCGGATGCCGCCCACGCACACCGACGAGGGGCTGCGGGCCGCGCTCGTGCTGCGCCGCCAGCAGCCGTCGCTGGCCGTGCTGGTGCTCTCCCAGTACGTCGAGGAGCGCTACGCCGCCCAGCTTCTCGCCTCGGCCGCGGGCGGCGTCGGCTACCTGCTGAAGGACCGAGTGGCGGACGTGGCCGAGTTCGTCGACGCGCTGCGCCGGGTGGCGGGCGGCGGCACCGCGCTGGACCCCGAGGTGGTCTCCCAGCTCCTGCTGCGCGGCCACAGCGACCCGCTGGACCGGCTGACGCCGCGCGAGCACGAGGTGCTCAAGCTCATGGCCGAGGGCCGCTCCAACGCGGGCATCGGCGCGCAGCTCGTGCTCAGCGAGGGCGCCGTGGGCAAGCACATCGGCAACATCTTCGCCAAGCTCGACCTGCCTCCGGCCGAGGGCGATCATCGTCGGGTGCTGGCCGTGCTCCAGTTCCTCAAGATCAGGAGCATGCCGTGAGAGCGCTCTGGCTGACCCTCGGCTCGGTGCTGACCGTGATCGCGGTGACGGTGTCGACCGCGATCATCTGGCGCGGGTTCGCCACCGCCCGTGAGCCCACCGAGACCACCGAGCGCGTCATCGCGGTCGAGGCGCTGACCACGCTGCGCGTGATCGGGGAGGGGGCCGTGAGCGTGCAGGTCCATCGGGGCGAAGCCGGGCAGATCCTCCTCATCCGGTCGATGCGCTGGTCACAGGAGAAGCCCAGCGTGTCGGAGGACTGGGACGGCCGGACCCTGCGCCTGGACTCCTCCTGCCCAGGCGCCGGCTACCTGACCGCGCCGGTCTGCGAGATCGGCTACCAGGTCCTGGTGCCGCAGCACGTCAGCGTGGACGCCAGGACCGCCTCCGGCTTCCTGGCCGTCGACGACATCGCCGGTGACATCCGCGTCGCCACCGTCTCCGGCGCCGTCCGCCTGGACGACCTGCCCGGCAAGGTGCACGCCAGGAGCGGGTCGGGCAGCGTCCGGGGCGACTCCCTGCGCAGCGAGCAGGTGGACGTGGAGGTGAGCTCGGGCGACCTCGACCTGTCGTTCATGACGCCGCCCAGCGAGGTGCGCGCGATCGTCAAGACCTCCGGCAACATCGACATGGAGCTTCCGCCCGGCGCCTACGACCTGTCGACCAGCGCGCCACAGGTGATCATGACCCCGGTCAGCGACCCAGGCTCGTCCAGGAAGATCACCGTCTCGACGCCCGACGGCGAGGTGTCCATATGCTGCTGAAGCTCTGTTTACTTTTGTGACTGGTTGGTAAGTTCCCGGCATGGAGTCTGCGAAGCACGCCGGTGACGCCGCTGTCGCCGTGTCCAAGGCCTATGGTGTCGAGACCATGTTCACCCTGTCGGGCGGGCATGTCTTTCCCCTTTACGACGGCGCCCAGCACGAGGGCATGCGCATCCTCGACGTGCGCCACGAGCAGAGCGCGGTCTTCGCCGCGGAGGCCACCGCCCGGCTGACCCGCAACCCCGGCCTGGCGGTGCTGACCGCCGGGCCCGGCATCACCAACGGCGTCAGCGGCGTGGCCACCGCGCACTTCAACGGCTCCCCCGTCGTCGTCCTGGGCGGGCGCGCCCCGCAGTCGCGCTGGGGCAGCGGCGCCCTCCAGGAGATGGACCACCCGCCGCTGTTCACGCCGATCACCAAGCTGGCGTTCACCGCCTCCGGCGCCGACTCCGTCGGCCAGGACGTCGAGACCGCCTTCCGCACCGCCGTCGCGCCGCACCGCGGCCCCGTCTTCCTCGACGTCCACATGGACCACCTGTTCTCGCCCGCCCCCGTGCCGGAGCCGAGCACCCAGTCGCCGTCGCCGCTGGAGCCCGACCCCGACGACCTGCGCGCCATCGCCGCCCTGATCGCCGAGGCCGAGCGGCCCGTGCTCGTGTACGGGTCCGACGTGTGGATGGACCGGGCCGAGGAGGCCGCCCGCGACTTCGCCGAGACCTGGCGGCTGCCCGTCATCCCCAACGGCCAGGGCCGCGGCATCCTGCCCGCCGGGCACGACCTGCTCGTCACCCGCGCCCGCGGCCTCGCCTTCGCCCAGGCCGACCTGGTCGTCGTCATCGGCACCCCGCTCGACTTCCGCCTCGGCTACGGCTGGTTCGGCGGCAAGGACGGCGCCCCGCTGGCCAAGGTGGTGCACATCGCCGACGCGCCGTCCGGCATCACCACCCACATGAAGCCCGTCGCCTCCGCCGCCGGCGACCTGTCGGTCGTCCTGTGGAGCCTCGGCACGGCCTGCGGCGAAGCCGGCGTCAAGCCGAGCCGCTACGAGAGCTGGGTCAGCACGCTCGCCGACACCGCCGCGGCCGCCATCGCCGGCGACGCCGCCCTGCTCGCCTCCGACTCCGACCCGATCCACCCCATGCGCATCTACGGCGAGCTCGGCAAGGTCCTCGCCGACGACGCCGTGGTGATCGGCGACGGCGGCGACTTCGTGTCCTACGCGGGCAAGTACGTCGAGCCCCGCCGGCCCGGCAACTGGCTCGACCCCGGCCCGTACGGCTGCCTCGGCACCGGACTCGGCTACAGCATCGCCGCCCGCCTGGCCAGGCCGTCCTCCCAGGTGGTGCTGCTGCTCGGCGACGGCGCGGCCGGTTTCTCCCTCATGGACGTCGACACGCTCGTCCGGCACCGGCTCCCGGTCGTCATGATCTGCGGCAACAACGGCATCTGGGGGCTGGAGAAGCACCCGATGCAGCTCCTGTACGGCTACGACGTGGCCGCCGAGCTGCAGCCGCAGTGCCGCTACGACCAGGTGGTCACCGCGCTGGGCGGCGGCGGCGAGCTGGTCACCAAGGCGTCGGAGATCGGGCCCGCGCTGCGCCGCGCCTTCGACTCCGGCATCCCGTACATGGTCAACATCGCGACCGACCCGCAGGTCGCCTACCCTCGCAACACCACGGGGGTGTGACTACGGCTTGACCGTGGTCGTGGCGGTCACGGTCGGGGTGGGCGTGTTACAGGTCGGGGTGGGGATCAGCACCGCCTCGACCGTCTTGCCCACCTCCAGCATCTCGCCCCCGTTGGGGAAGCTCTGGCCGACCATCTTGCACATGTCGGGCAGGGTGCCGTCGGTCTGGTCGTCGGCCTTGAACCCGAAACCGGCCTGCTTGATCTTGGCCAGGGCCTGCGGGTAAGGCATGTTGACGATGTACGGCACCTCCTTCTTCGGCTTGGGCGTCGGGGAGGGCGACTTCGTGGTCGTCTTCGTCGGGGTGGGCGTGGGGGTCGGGGTCGGAGACTCGGTGGGCTCGGTCTCCTCGGGGGTCGGCGTCGTCTTGTCGCCGATCGACTGATCCCTCGGAGGCTTGGTCGACGGCTTCGGCCTGGGCGGCCTGGTCGTCGGCTTCTCCGTCGGCTTCTCACGCTTGGACTCGGTGACGGTCGGCGTCGGGGTCGGCTGGGCGTACGGGTCGCCCTCGGCGCTCATGTTGGTCAGTGCGACCGCGCCCGCGCCCACGCCGAGGACCAGCACGGCGGCGAGCCCGGCCACCAGGCCGCCCCGGCGCGGGGCCTTGGCCGCGCGCCGGCTGCCCTGGCGCTGGCCCGCCACGGTCGTGGCCTCGGGAGGAGCCTGCACCGCGCCCGTCTGATACGCCTCGGGCGGCGGGGCCATGGTGGCGCCGGTGGTCGGCAGGGCCGCCTGGGTCATCGGGATCTCGCCGGTGGCGACCATGCGGGCCGCGTCGCTCATCGCCCTGGCGCTGGGGAAGCGCCGCGCCGGGTCCTTCGACAGGGCCCGCTCGACCAGCGCGCGCACCGGCCCGGGGATGTCGGGCGGCAGCGGCGGCGGCGCCTCGCGGATGTGCTTGAGCGCGATCGTGACCGGGCTGTCGCCGTCGAACGGCCGCTGACCGGCCAGGCACTCGTAGGCGACGACGCCGAGCGCGTAGATGTCGACGGCCGGCGTGACCGGGGCGCCCTCGGCCTGCTCGGGCGCGCAGTAGGCGGCGGTGCCGAGCACCATGCCGGCGTCGGTGAGCCGGTTGGCCAGGTCGGAGCGGGCGATGCCGAAGTCGGTGATGACGAGCGTGCCGTCGCGCTGCACCAGCAGGTTGCCCGGCTTGACGTCGCGGTGCACGATGCCCTGGTCGTGCACGGCCTGGAGCGCCGAGGCGGCCTGGGCGATGAGCTCCATGGCGGGCTGCGGCGAGATCCGGCCGAGCCGGCCCAGCAGGCGGTCGAGCGGTTCGCCGTCGACGAACTTCATCACCAGGTAGACGGTGTCGCCGCTGACCCCGTAGTCGTAGACGTCGACCACGCCGGGGTGGTTGATCGTCGCCATCGCGCGCGCTTCCCCCTGGAAGCGGGCGAGGAAACCGGGGTCCTGCATACGGCCCGGGAGCAGCACCTTGACGGCGACGGTCCGCGCGAGGACGGTGTCTTCGCCGCGCCAAACCTCGCCCATTCCTCCGGCGCCGATGCGGGTATCCAGGCGATACCGCCCCGCAAGCGTCGTCCCTTGGGCCACCATGACTCCCCCGCTACCCCCTGCCTCTAGACCCTCTCCCACCCCAGGGTTCTCAACAAAGCGAACTTGTGTCGCGGTGCGGTCACACGGAGGTCACGGAACTCGGAGAGTGTACGACTCACATTCCTCACACGCCACACAAATGCCACAAGTTGTCCCACCCTATCCTGCGGCCTGCGAACCCTGCTTGTCCCCGTTTTCGGACAGATCACCGCGCCACACTAAGCTGACGGCATGACGCTCGCTCCGGGTCTCCGCTCCCAGCTGCTCACCATGGTCGAGCGGAGCGACACCGCCGAGAAGATCGGCAGCGGCGACGTGCCCGTGCTCGCCACGCCGCGCCTGCTGGCGCTGGCCGAGCAGGCGACCCTCCAGGCCGCGGCCCCGCACCTCAAGCCGGGCGAGACGTCGGTCGGCACCCGGGTCGAGCTCGAACACCTGGCGGCCAGCCCCGTCGGCGCCCACGTGAGCATCGGCGTGGAGCTGACCGAGGTCGACGGCAGGCGGCTGGTCTTCGGCTTCCAGGCCAGCGACAAACACGCGCTCGTCGCCAGAGGCGTGATCGAGCGCGTCGTCGTCGACCGCGAGAGGTTTCTGGCGCGCGTCACTCGATGACGGCGATCAGGTCGCCTTCCTGGATCACGTCGCCCTCGGCCACCTTGAGCTGGGCCACCACGCCGTCGTCCTCGGCGAGCACCGGGATCTCCATCTTCATCGACTCCAGGATGACCAGCGTGTCACCGTCGGAAACCTCGTCGCCCTCCCGGACGACGACCTTCCACACGTTCGCCACCATCTCAGCTCGGACCTCAGCCACCGCGACTCCCCTCTTCCAATGATCCAACAGTCTTACGCACGCTTGGCGCGCATCCGCCCTACCAGGCCCGTGTCATAGTCGCCGGTGACGAACTCGTCGTTGTCCAGCAGCTCCGCGCAGAACGGCAGGTTGTTCTTGGGCCCCTCGACGGTGAACCCGGCCACCGCCTCCCGGGCCCGCTCCAGCGCCTCGGCGCGGGTGGCGCCGTGCACGCAGAGCTTGGCCATGAGCGGGTCGTAGAACGGGGTGACCGTGTTGCCCGACTCGTAGCCCGAGTCGACGCGCACGCCGTCGCCCGCGGGCTCGGTCCATGCGGTGATCTTGCCAGGTCCGGGGAAGAACCGCTTGGGGTCCTCGGCGTACACGCGGAACTCGATGGCGTGCCCGCTGACCTCGGGCGTGATCTCGGGGCTCTCCCCGGCGGCGACCCGCAGCTGCAGCTCGACCAGGTCGAGGCCGGTGACGAGCTCGGTGACCGGGTGCTCCACCTGGAGCCGGGTGTTCATCTCCAGGAAGACGAAGTCCTGGGCGTCGGCGTCGACCAGGCACTCCACGGTGCCGGCGCCGAGATAGCCGACGGCCTCGCCGGCGCGCACGGCCGCGGCCAGCATGCGCTCGCGCAGCTCGGGCGTGATGCCGGGCGACGGCGTCTCCTCCACGACCTTCTGGTGGCGGCGCTGCACCGAGCAGTCGCGCTCGCCCAGCGCCACGACGGTGCCGTCGGGGCGGCCGAGGATCTGCACCTCGACGTGGCGGGCTCGCTCGATGTAGCGCTCCAGCAGGATGGCCGGACCGGCGAGCACGTCGCCCGCGCCGCCCGCCGCCGCTGCCGCCGCGAATCGCAGCGCCGCCCGGGACGCCTGGTCGAACGCCTTGGCCAGCTCGTCGTCGTCATGCGCGACGCTCATGCCGATCCCGCCGCCGCCTCCGGCGGTCTTGACCATGACGGGATAGCCGATCTCCTTGGCCGCCGTCATGGCCAGGCCCAGGTCGGTGACGGGCTCACGGGTGCCGGCGGCCACCGGGACGCCGGCGTCCTCCATGAGGTTACGGGCGTTGATCTTGTCGCCCATCCGGTCGATGGCCTCGGGGGCGGGGCCGATCCACACCATGCCCGCGGCGATGACGGCCTCGGCGAAGCCCGCGTTCTCGGCCAGGAACCCGTAGCCGGGGTGGATCGACCGGGCGCCCGTGGCGCGGGCCGCCTCCAGCACCTTGACCGGGTCGAGGTAGCTCTGCGCGGGGTTGGCCGGCCCGATCAGCACGGCCTCGTCGGCCTCGCGCACGTACGGCAGGTCGGCGTCGGCCTCGGAGTGGACCGCTATGGCGCGCAGGCCCAGCCGCTGGACCGTGCGGATGATCCGGCGCGCGATCTCCCCTCGGTTGGCGATCAGGACGGGTCCGAGCGTCTCATTAAGCACGTCGCCAACCCTACGACCGCCGGGGCCGCCAGCCCTTTCCCCCGAAACCACCGATCCGGACAATCGGATCTGTAGGTTTCCTACAAATGAGGCAGTGCCGAAACCCGTGGGCGGGCGCGCCGTACTGCGAGGACCTACAGCGCCGTGGCACGTGCGCGAAGGGGCCGTAGTGCGGGAATCTACAGGACCGAAAACCCCGCCGTCAGCGCCGCAGGGCCGTGCGGCCGGTGACGCGGGCCAGCGCCTCGACCGCCTCCGCATCGTACGCGGTGCCGGCGGCGAGCCTGAGCCGCTCCAGCGCGGCGCCCGCGCGGTCGCGGTCGGTCGAGCCGCCGAGCAGGTCGTCGTAGGCGTTGGCCACCTTGATGATGCGGCTCGACAGCGGCGGGTCCTCGCTCACCGGGTCGCACTGGCGGCTGACCAGATCGGCCACCCGGTCGAGCACGCCGGTCTGCCTGATCACCTCGGCGCCCAGCTCGGCGATGCTGCGGGCCTGCTCGGGGTCGGTCAGGACGGTCGCGCCGCCGGGGATCGGGTCGCGCAGCGAGAGCTGGCCGATGTCGTGCATGAGCGCGGCGTACTCCAGCTCCAGCAGCTCCGGCTCGGCCATGCCCAGCTCCCTGCCGATCGCCACGGCCAGGCGGCTGACCCGGCGCGAGTGGCCGGGCTCGACGTAGCCGCCGACCTCGGTGACCCTCGACAGGGCGCGCACGGTCTGCAGGTAGGTGGCGCGGATGCCGGCGTACTTGCGGAAGGCCACCTGGGTGACGAGCAGCGGGGCCGCGAAGACGAGCAGCGCCACCAGGTCCATGCTGTGGGTGGCCAGCGCGAGCAGCACGCCGGAGGAGGCGACGGCGACCCCGAGCGGGAAGGCGACGTTGATCTCGTCGCGCACGGCCACCCGGAACGCGGTGCGCATCTCCTCGGCCCGCAGCATCGCGGCGACCACCACGTCGATCAGCAGCGAGAGGCTGGTGAGCGCCACCATCAGGCCGAGAGCCGGCCACCACGTGCCCGACTCGCCCTGGGTGAGCCGGTAGAGGGGGTCGGCCAGCGGGCGGAAGGCGAAGGCCAGCAGCGCGGCGGTGAGCAGGCGGCGGGCCATGGCGTCGAGGCGCGGCGGACGCCCGACGGCCAGGTGGGGCAGCGCGCCCGCGATCATGCCGACCGCGATCACGGCCACGACCTGGAGCGCGGAGTGGCGCAGCGGGACCTGGCTGAGGTCGAGCAGCAGCGTGTAGCCGAGCGCGGCGGCGGCGCCGATCGGGGCGACCTCGCGGTTGCCCGGCATGGTGAGCCTGGCCAGCTCGCCGACCGCGATCAGCGCGCCGAACCCGACCGCGATCTCCGGCCGGTCGAGCCCGACGGCCGAGGTGTGCGCGATCCCGGCCACGGAGACGAGCCCGGCCGCGCCGACGAGGAGGAGCCGGCCGGTGCCCAGCCGCTGGTAGGTCACTGCCCCGTCACCACTTCGATGGGCATCGTCGGGTCGTCGTGGTCCTTGATGTGCGTCTCGGCGTCCTCGGGCGTCGGCGGGTCGACGCGGCGCGGCGGCTGCCACGGGTTGTGCTCCAGCGCCTTGACGAACGCGGCCACCATGACCGGGTCGAACTGGGTGCCGGCGCCCTTGCGCAGCTCCTCCACCGCCACCTCGACCGGCCGGGCGCCCCGGTAGGAGCGGTCGGAGGTCATCGAGTCGAACGCGTCGGCCACGGCGATGATCCGGGCGAACTCCGGGATCTCGTCGGCGGCCAGCCCCATCGGATAGCCCTTGCCGTCGTGGCGCTCGTGGTGGTGCATGATCCCGGCGAACGCCTCGTCGAGGAAGTCGATGCCCTGCACGATCTCCAGCCCGCGCATCGGATGGAGCTGGATCGCGGCGAACTCCTCCTCGGTCAGCGGCCCGTCCTTCTGCAGCACCTTGGTCGGCACGCCGAGCTTGCCCACGTCGTGCAGCATGCCGGCGTAGCGGATGGCGCGCAGCCGTTCCATGCCCATGCCGACCTCCTGCGCGATCATGGTGGAGGCGAGCGAGACCCGGGTGCAGTGGCCTCTGGTGTAGTAGTCCTTGGTCTCCACGGCCTGGCACAGGGCGGCCATCGTGGCGTCGTAGGAGCGCTGCTGCGCGTGATACTGGCCGAAGGCCCAGCGCGCGACGAACAGCGGCACCAGCACGAGCACGGCCGAGATCGACTGCACGGTGGCCCACAGCCCGGCCACCAGCAGCCCGAACGTGCCGTAGCCCAGGTAGGACAGCAGGAACTGGGCCAGCCCGCGCAGCGGCACCTCCTCGGCCCTGACGTGGGTGGCCAGCCTGATCATGGTGAGCGTGAGCAGGATGTTGAGCGGCACGAACACGGCGGTGGCCGCGGCGTAGGGGCCGATCAGGTCGTCGAAGGCGGCGACCTCGGGCACGCCGACCGCGCCGCCGAGCCACACGTACACGCCGCCGGCCGCGAAGCCGCAGATGGCGAACTGGGCCCCGTTGAACACCCGTTTGATCAGCGGCAGCCCGGGACGGACGCTGAGCACGGCGGTGAGCCCGACGAGCGCCGCCCCCTCCGGGCCGATCAGCACCACCGCGGCCAGCGCGGCCGAGAAGCTGACCGACACCGCGAACTGCTCCACGTTGAGCAGCGTCGGCATCGACTCGCACACCAGGAACAGCAGCACGAGCACGAGCAGCACGTCGAGATTGTCCGGCGCCACCAGCGCGCCGGAGGTGACCACGCTGCGCCCGATGAGGGCCGCCGCGGCGCCGATGACGCCCAGCAGGTAGACCCTCGCGGGCCACGGCAGATCACGCATTGCGGCCCCCCACGCGCATCAGGTCCAGGAAACCCCTGGCGGCAGCGCTCCGCCCGCGATCACCGCGACCACGGGGGCGATGAGCACGGCGGCCGTGAACAGCCTGGCGACCATTGCCTTCAACATCCACTCGCCTCCACGTCGACTCCTGGGGCTCACGCTACAGAAGAAGGACAGCCCGTACGGGCGGAGTCACGAATCGCAAGCAAAGCGTAACCAAGCCACTACCGGAGGCGACTACGCGCCCACTCCACCGTGAGCTTCACACCAGTGGACAAATCGGTGCGCGGCTCCCAGCCCAGCCCCTCGAACGCGGGCACCGGGTCGACCGCCATCGCCGGCAGGTCACCCACACGCGGCTGCGCGAAACCGGGCTTGTCGGGCGCGCCGGCCGCGTCGGCGATCAGCGAGTGCAGCCGCCGGTCGGTGGTCTGGATGCCGGTGCCGAGGTTGAACCTGCGGCCGTTGCCGTCGGAGCCGCACGCCCGGACGAAGCCGTCGACCACGTCGTCGACGTAGACGTAGTCGCGGGTCTGCGTGCCGTCGCCGTAGAGGACCGTGGGCGTGCCGTTGAGCAGCCCGTCGGTGAAGATCGACACGACCCCGGCCTCGCCCTCGGGCGACTGGCGCGGCCCGTAGACGTTGGACAGCACCAGCGTGGTGTACTCGATCCCGTAAAGGGCGCGGAACGTCGCCAGGTAGGTCTCGCCGCTCAGCTTGGAGGCGGCGTACGGGGAGCGCGGGTCGGTGGGGGCGTCACCCGGCACCGGGATCGTCGCCGGGCGGCCGTAGACCGCGACGGACGAGGCGAACACCACCTTGCGGGTGCTGCCCTCGTGGGCCGCGGTCAGCACCGAGGCGGTGCCCTCGACGTTGAGGCTGGCGTCGTGCACCGGGTCGGCGACGCTCTTGCGCACGCTGATCTGCGCGGCCAGATGGCAGATCACCTCCGGCCGGAGGTCGGCGGCCAGCTCCCGCAGCGCGGGGTCGCGCACGTCGAGCTCGTGCAGCGTGAACCGGTCGCTCCGCGCGGCCGAGGCCAGGTTGTCGCGGCTGCCCGAGGACAGGTCGTCGACCACGGCCACCTCGTGCCCGCCCGCGAGCAGACGGTCGACGAGATTGGACCCGATGAACCCGGCACCCCCGGTAACAAGCACGCGCATGGGGGAATCCTAGTCGGCCAGATCCGCCCGTACCTGCGCGATGCGCGCCAGAACCTTGGCGCGCAGGTCTTCCGGGACCGGATCGCAGCCGCACTTCTTGGCCACGATCTGCTTGATCGCCTTGTCCAGGTCGTACTCCTGGAGGCAGGGACCGCACTCGTCGAGGTGGACGCGGATGCCCGCCACGTCGTGCTCGGTCAGCTCGCCGTCGAGGTAGGCGTAGACCTTGTCGAGGACCTCGCGGCAGTCGGTGTCATGCGGGTTGCCACAGCTCATTTCGATCCCTCCGTCGGGACCAGGCCACGCTCGCGAGCATAGTCCTCAAGGAGGCTTCTGAGCTGCCTGCGCCCACGGTGCAGCCTCGACATCACGGTGCCGATCGGAGTCCCCATGATGTCGGCGATCTCCTTGTACGGGAAGCCCTCGACGTCGGCGAGGTAGACCGCGATCCGGAACTCCTCGGGCAGTGCCGCGAGTGCTTGCTTGACGTCACCGTCGGGCAGGTGCTCCAGCGCCTCCACCTCGGCGGACTTCAAGCCGCTCGAAGTGTGGGACTCGGCCCGGGCGAGCTGCCAGTCCTCGATCTCCTCGGTGCCGGACTGCTTCGGCTCACGCTGCTTCTTGCGATAGGTGTTGATGAACGTGTTCGTCAGGATCCGGTAGAGCCACGCCTTGAGGTTGGTGCCCTGCTGGAACTGATGGAACGACGCGAACGCCTTCGCGAAGGTCTCCTGCAGCAGGTCCTCCGCGTCCGCCGGGTTTCGGGTCATCCGGAGGGCGGCCGAGTAGAGCTGCTCGAGATAAGGCATCACGTCGCGTTCGAAACGCTCGCTCCGCTGCTCCAGAGTCTCCGCGCCTGTCGCGGGCACCGGGCCCACCCCCCTAAGATCACCGGTGGCCTGCTGAGGCGGGACACCGTACTCAGGGGAGAATACCCGCTTGTCAGCGACCGGCCGGTCACCGGGGAGGGAGTCGAGCAATGTGAGCATGCTCGTCGCAACACACCCGCGCCTTCGTCTGTTCCCGCAAGATAGAAGGTGACGAACAACCCGGTGCGGGGAAAACCATACGTACCGGCTGGTAGCCATTTTCCGGAACCCAGGAGTCGCGTGTGCTGCCCATTCCGGCCGAGGAACTCAACGGCTCAGGGACGCTGGGGCCGTACTGGACCTTCTATCACGCCGTCGTCGCCGAACAGCTCACCAGATGGCTCCCTGACGAACCCTCCGTGGTCCTCGACCTGTCCGGCGGGCGTGGCCGCTGGTCCGGGCACGCGGCCAGGGCCGGCCACCGGGTGATCGAGGTGCTCGACTTCCGCCGCACCGCCGAGGGGCACCACCGGCTGCGCGACGCCGACCTCGTCCGTCACGTACGCGCCGACGACCTGTCCTTCCTGCCCGACGAGAGCGTCGACGCGGTCGTCGCCGAGGAACGGGCGATGTCGATCGAGCTCATGGCTGAGTCGGCGATGAGCGACGTGGCGCGGGTGCTGCGCCCGGGCGGTCGGGCGCTGGTGTGCGTCGACTCGCTCGTGCTCGGCATGGCGATCCTGGCCGAGCAGGGCCAGTGGCAGCACCTGCGGCAGACGGGCGAGGTCATGCTCGTGCCGTGGCCCGACGGCAGCATCACCCGCTGCTTCAGCAGCGGCCAGCTGCGCGAGCTGCTGGCCGGCGCCGGGCTGGAGGTGGAGTGGATGCGCCCGCGCACGGTGCTGTCGCCGTCGACGGTCGACCACGTGCTCGGCGGCGACACGCGGACCCTCGCCTACCTCGTGCGCACCGAGCTGGAGGCCAAGCCCGCCGACGACGACACGGTGGGCATCCACCTGGTGGCCAGCGCCCGCAAGAGCGGAGCGCCAGCGGGCGACGGCTAGCGACCCCGGCGCTCCCGCTTGCCCTGGCACTGCACGCACCGGGCGGCCTCGGGGCGCGCCTCCAGGCGGCCCTCGGGCACCGGGCTGGCGCAGTCGACGCACTTGCCGTAGGTGCCCTCGTCCAGGCGCTTGAGCGCCTCGACGACCGCCCGGCGCTGCGTGGTGGCCACGGCCACCATGGCCTGCGCGCGGTCGGCGTCGGTCAGGTCCGCGCCCGCGTCGGCCGCCGAACGCTCGCGGATCGCCACCGGATCGCCCTGGAGCACCGCGATCGACCGATCCAGCTCTGCCAGCATCTCTTCCAGCCGCTCACGAGCGGTCGTGACGTCCACGAATCCGCACCTCCGGGAAAGTGAGGGCAACCCGCGGCGGAAAGATCCCCGGTAATCCCGCCCGGCGCTGTTTGTATAGGGGTGATTCCGTGTGAACGGATGTAAAGCTTTCCTCACCGGATGCCCACTACACGCGCTTCTTACACCTTTACGAATCCCCTTCGGGCAAGGGCTTGATGAGGTCCGGGCCATTGTTGCGGACATTGTTGACCTCGGTGCTGACCGGATGCGCGGTCAGCCGCCCGGGATCGGCCGGCACCAGCAGCCCCGAGGCCGCCTTCGTGTCGGTCAGCTTCGGGTCGAGCCACTCGGCCCACCGCTCCGGCTCGATCATCATCGGCATCCGGTCGTGGATGCGCCCCAGCTCGTCCTCCGCGTCCGTGGTGATCACCGTGCACGTGACCAGCCACTTCAGCGGATCGTCGTCGTCGCGCGAGGGGTCCTTCCAGAACTCGTACAGCCCCGCCATCGCCAGCACCCCGCCGTCGGCCGGATGGATGAAGTACGGCTGTTTCTTCTTCTTGTCACCCTCGACCGGCATCCACTCGAAGTAGCCGTCGGCCGGGAGCAAGCAGCGCCGCTTGGCGAACGCCTGCCGGTAGGACGGCTTCTCCGCCACGGTCTCGATCCTGGCGTTGATCATCCGTGACCCGACGGACGGATCCTTCGCCCAGGCCGGCACCAGCCCCCACTTCACGACCCGCAACTGCCGCACCGCCCGCTCGGCGTCCTTCGGGACCCGGCTGAGCACGGCGTAGACGTTCTTCGTCGGCGCCACGTTGTAGTCGGGCGCCAGCTCCTTGTCCGGCTCGGCGTCCAGCTCCACCTGGAACTCCTCCAGCAGCTGGTGCTTGTCCCGCGCCGACGCGTATCTCCCGCACATGCCCTCACACTGCCACGTACGCCTTTCGCGTGCAGGTGCGAACCCGCGCCGGAAGTCCTCCGAGTCGCTCGTCCACAGGCGCCCCCTGCTTGTCCACAGGGCACTGCTCCCCCGCACGCGGGGCCAGTAGTCTTTGGCCATGCCCAACGCGCACTGGCCCGCCCCGCTCGCCACCGCACCCGTCGTCGCGACCGTCCCGCTGCCCGGGTCCAAGTCGGTGACCAACCGCGCCCTCCTGCTCGCCGCGCTCGCCGACGGCCCCGGTTCCGTACGCCAGGCGCTCCGCAGCCGCGACGCCGATCTGATGGCGGCGGCCCTGCGCGCCCTGGGCGCCACGCTCACGGCCACGGCCGAGACCCCGTCCAGCGTCGACTGGCAGGTGACGCCCGGCCCCGTCCGCGCGGGCGCCTCCATCGACGCCGGCCTCGCGGGCACGGTCATGCGTTTCGTCCCCCCGATGGCCGCGCTCGCCGACGGCCCGGTCTCCTTCGACGGCGACCCGCACGCCCGCAAGCGCCCGATGGGGCCCATCCTCGACGCCCTGCGCGCCCTCGGCGCCCGCGTCGACAACGACGCGCTGCCGTTCACCGTCCACGGCCCCCTGACCGGCGGCGAGGTCACGCTCGACGCCTCGGCCTCCTCGCAGTTCGTCTCCGGGCTGCTGCTGACGGCCGCCCGGTTCGGCAAGGGCGTCACGATCCGCCACGTCGGCCCGCCGGTCCCGTCCCAGCCGCACATCGAGATGACGATCCACATGCTGCGCGAGGCGGGCGTCCGCGTCGACGACAGCGAGCCCGACGTGTGGCGCGTCGAGCCCGGCCCCATCGCGGCCCGCGACTGGGTGGTGGAGCCCGATCTGTCCAACGCCGCCCCGTTCCTGTCGGCCGCCCTCGTCACCGGCGGCACGGTCACCGTCCCGCACTGGCCGCTCAGGACCACGCAGCCGGGCGACGCCCTGCGCACCCTGCTCACCGACATGGGCGCCCGGGTGGCCTGGGGAGGCGCCTCGTCCGGCGGCGTCGACGACCTGGTCGTCACCGGCACCGGTGAGATCCGCGGCATCGACGCCGACCTGCGCGCGGTCGGCGAGCTCACCCCGACGATCGCCGCCCTGGCCGCCCTGGCCGTCTCCCCCACCCGCCTGCGCGGCATCGCCCACCTGCGCGGCCACGAGACCAACCGGCTCGCCGCCCTCGTCACCGAGATCAACGCCCTGGGCGGCGACGCCGAGGAGACCGACGACGGCCTCGTCGTCCGGCCCCGGCCCCTGCACGGCGGCACCTTCCACAGCTACGACGACCACCGCATGGCCACGGCCGGCGCCGTCATCGGCCTCGCGGTCCCGGGCATCGAGGTCGAGAACATCGCCACGACCGCCAAGACCCTGCCGGAGTTCGCCCAGATGTGGACCACCATGCTGGCCCCCCGATGACCGGGCGGCCGCCCACGCCCAGCACCATGCCCGCCTACCGGAGCCCGAGAACGCCCCCGCATGACCACGCTCCGGCCCGCCCGGGTAGCGCGCCCGCGGGCGCCCCACCCCGGCGAGCGACACCCCGTACAAGAGGCTGCCTGGACCGTGCGGGCAGAGCGCCGTACGGGCGGATTGCGCCCGCTGGGGCCTTCAGGCGGGACGCGCGGCCCCGGACGGGCGGATCGCCGTGCCGGCCGGTTGCGCCGGCTGGGGCCTTCGGGTGGGGGCGCGCGGCCCCGGGCGGGCGGGGCTTCGTCGCCGTGGTGTGGGGCTGCTTCCCCGCAGTGGGGGTGGTTACGGTGGGGGATGCCGTTCCCGGGGGATACCGGGTGTGGAGCGGGCATAGGTCCGCAGTGGGCCGGGCGCCCGTGAGGGGCGACGGCGGACGAGGATCGAGCGAGCACATGGGAGTGGACCGCTGAGAAAGCGGGAGTACGACGAGGACGACGTGCGGGTCAGGCCGGGCAAGGGTTCGAGGCCGCGGACCCGGATTCGGCCTGCGCACGAGGATGCCGTTGAGGGGTTCGTGGTCGCCGTGGACCGGGGCCGCTACACGACGCTGGTGGAGCCGGAGCGGGCCAAGGGCTCGGCGGCCAAGCGCAGGCAGCAGGCGTCCCGGCTGGTCGTGGCCATGAAGGCGCGGGAGCTGGGCCGTAAGGGGATCGTGGTCGGCGACCGGGTGGCGCTGGTGGGCGACGTGTCGGGGCAGCCTGACACGCTGGCCCGGGTGGTCCGGGTGGAGCCGCGGACGTCGATGCTGCGGCGTTCGGCGGACGACACGGACGACACGGACGGGATCGAGCGGCCGGTGGTGGCGAACGCCGATCAGCTGGTGATCGTGACGGCGCTGGCCGATCCGCCGCCCCGGCCGCGCATGATCGACCGCATGCTGGTGGCGGCGTTCGACGCGGAGATCGACGCGCTGCTGTGCCTGACGAAGTCGGACCTGGCGCCGCCGGACGAGCTGGTGGCGCTGTACGAGCCGCTGGGGGTCCCGCATGTGGTGGTGCGCAAGGGCGGGGCGCTGGACGAGTTGCGCGAGCTGCTGACGGGCCGGATCAGCGTGCTGGTGGGGCATTCGGGGGTGGGCAAGTCGACGCTGGTCAACAGCCTCGTCCCGGACGCGAACCGCGCGGTGTCGCATGTCAACGCCGTGACGGGCCGGGGGCGGCACACGTCCACGTCGGCCGTGGCGCTGGAGCTGCCGGAGGGCGGCTGGATCATCGACACGCCGGGGGTGCGGAGTTTCGGGCTGGCGCACGTGTCCGTGGAGACGGTGCTGGCGTCGTTCCCTGACCTGGTGGAGGGCACGGTCGCCTGCCCGAAGGGGTGCACGCATCTGGCCGACGGCTGTGCGCTGGACGCCTGGGCAGCGCAGGGGCACGCCGATCCGGCGCGGCTGGAGTCGTTGCGCCGTCTGCTCTCCAGCCGCGAGGGAGCTCCGGACGACCCGGCCTGACGGCGGAGAGCCGGTCAGGCGCGGTTCGGCCGGAGGGTCCAGGTGACGGTGAGGGTGGCGACGGTGGTGCCGCCGGCGTCGCGCACGTCGACCTCGACGCCGAACTCGGCCCGCTCGCCCGCGTCGAGCCGGGCCACGACGTCCGCGCGTTCGGCCTGCAGGTGCGCCTCGGCGGTGATCTCGCCCTTGGCGAGCTTGACGTAGCGGACGGCGGAGGTGGCGACGAGCGGGACGGCCCGGTCGAGCTGGTCGCCGAACACCGACAGCATGGCGGCGCCGGACGCCGACTCGGCGAGCGTGAACATGGCTCCGGCGTGCGGTCCGCCGATGTGGTTGTGCAGGTCCGGCCGGTCAGGCAGCACGCAGGTGGCGCGGCCGTCGCCGGTCGAGGAGAACGTGATGCCGAGGGTGCGGGCGAAGGGCACCGTCTGGAGCAGCAGGTCGCCGACGTCGAGTGACATACCTCTTACCCTACTGGCCGGTAACCACAAGACCCACGCCTGGAACGGGACTTACCAGAAAAGGCGCGCCCGTCGCCTGATGCTCGGCATACCCGGCACGGTAGCGTGGCTGTCCGTGCAGGGTTACAACGACGATCTACGCCTCGCGCATGTCATGGCGGACGCCGCCGACGACCTGACCATGCGCCGGTTTAAGGCGGTCGACCTCAAGGTCGAGACGAAGCCCGACCTGACTCCGGTCAGCGACGCCGACCGGGCCGTGGAGGAGGCGATCCGGGGCACGCTGCGCCGCGCCAGGCCGCGTGACGCGGTCGTGGGCGAGGAGTACGGCGAGACCGGCTGGGGCGCCAGGTCGTGGATCATCGACCCCATCGACGGCACGAAGAACTACGTGCGCGGCGTCCCGGTGTGGGCGACGCTGATCGGGCTGATGGAGTACGGCAAGGTCGTCGTCGGCCTGGTGTCGGCCCCGGCGCTGGGCCGCAGGTGGTGGGCGGCGGCCGGGGGCGGCGCGTGGACCGGCAAGAGCCTGACCAAGGCGAGCCGGATGCGCGTGTCGCAGGTGTCGACGCTGGAGGACGCCTCGTTCTCCTACTCCAGCTTCGGCGGCTGGGAGAAGATCGGCCGCCTGGACAACTTCCTGGACCTGGGCGGCGCCTGCTGGCGGACGCGGGCGTACGGAGACTTCTGGTCGCACATGATGGTCGCCGAGGGCTCGGTGGACGTGTCGGCCGAGCCGGAGCTGTCGCCGTGGGACATGGCGGCGCTGACGGTGATCGTCGAGGAGGCGGGCGGCCGCTGGACCGACGTGTCGGGAGTGCGCGGCATGGAGGGCGGCAGCCTGGTGTGCACGAACGGCCTCCTGCACGACGAGGTCATCCACCGCCTCACAGCGCCAGCACGTTCCTGACGGCCGCCATCAGCCCGTCGCGGTACGCGCCGCCGTACAGCACGACGTGCACGAGCAGCGGGTGGAGCTGGTGCAGCGACACCCGCTCCCGCCAGCCGTCGGCGAGCGGCGCCTCCTCGCGGTAGGCGCCGAGGATCCGGTCCAGGTACGGGGCGCCGAACAGGGCGAGCATGGCCAGATCGGTCTCGCGGTGCCCGCCGTGCGCCGCCGGGTCGACGAGCACGCCGGTGCCCGCCGACCACAGCAGGTTGCCGCTCCACAGGTCGCCGTGGATGCGCGCGGGCGGCTCGGGCGCACCGGCGACCTCGCCGAACCGCTCGACGGCGCGCTCGATCAGATGAACGTCCCGTGAAGCGAGCCGCGCCCGCCGTACGAACGGCAGGACGCGGCGGGTGGCGTAGAAGGACGGCCAGTCGGGCGCAGCCGAGTTGTCCATGGGCAGCTCGGCGATGAAGCCCGGCCAGGGCGCGCCGAAGGCGGGCGCCCCGGCGCGGTGCATGCGGGCCAGGTCGCGCCCGAAGCGTTCGGCGGCCCCGGCGGTGGGCGGCTCCTCCTCCACCCATGACAGCACGAGCCGGTCGTCGGCGGCCTCGATCACCTCGGGGACCGTGACTGCCTCGCCGAGCCAGCGCAGCCCGGCCGCCTCGGAGGTGAACACCGGAGAAACGGCCCCGATCTTGGCGAAGACCACGCGCCCGTCGTCGAGCACGCCCCGCTGCAGCCGCCACCCGTGGGACGCGCCGAGGTCCTCAGCCGATCTCATCGGCGATGTGGTCGGCCACGCCCTCGGCGGCCGCCTCGACCAGCGCGAGGACTTCCACGAAGCCCTCGTCGCCGCCGTAGTAGGGGTCGGGGACCTCGGCGCCGTCGGGGGCCGCCGGGTCGAAGGAGCGGAACAGCCGCACCTCCACCCCGGCGGGCGCCATCCGGCGCAGGAACGCCTGGTTGTCGCGGTCCATGGCAAGGACCAGGTCATATCGGTCGAACCAGTCACGGGTGAACTGCCGGGCGCTGTGGTCGGCGCCGTCGTAGCCGTGCTCGGCCAGGACGCGCAGGGCCCGCTCGTCCATCGGCCCGCCGGCGTGCCAGCCGCCGGTGCCGGCGCTCTCCACGATCACCCGGTCGCCCAGGCCGCGGTCGGCCACGACCTTGCGGAGAACCGTCTCGGCCATCGGCGAGCGGCAAATGTTTCCCATGCATACGACACATACGCGGTACGTCAGTGAGGTCATGTCTTCAATCATGAGGTGTTCACCGTCCGTTCACCCTCGTTAGGGGATCGAGTCACCTTGGCTGCATAGCTTCGTGGACGTCTAAGGATCGAAGTGGGAGAGGAACCCATCGTGAAGTATGCAGGCCGGCTCGCCGCCGTCGCCGTCGTCGGCGCGCTCTCGCTCGCTGCGTGCGGCACAGATAACAACTCGCCGGCTGGCAGCACCAGCTCGGCCGCCGCCACCTCCGCCGCGAGCGGTGACAGCAGCCTGAGCGGATCGATCAACGCCGCCGGCTCCTCGGCCCAGGCCAACGCGATCGACCAGTGGAAGAAGGACTTCCAGGGCGCCAACTCCGGGGTCAGCGTCAACTACCAGCCCAGCGGTTCGGGCGCCGGCATCCAGGCGTTCATCGCCGGCACGGTGGCGTTCGCGGGTTCCGACTCGGCGCTGAAGGAGGACGAGCCCGCCCAGGCCGACGCGCGCTGCAAGACCGGCAAGGCCATCAACATCCCGATGGTGACCGGCCCGGTCGCGGTGGTCTACAACCTGCCCGGCGTCGAGGGCGTGCAGCTGTCGCCGAAGACGCTCGCCGGCATCTTCAACAGCAAGATCACCAAGTGGGACGACCCGGCCATCAAGGCCGAGAACCCCGAGGCGCAGCTTCCCTCGACCCCGATCCAGGCGTTCCACCGCTCGGACGAGTCGGGCACCAGCGACAACTTCACCAAGTTCCTCAAGGCCACCTCCGACTGGCCGTACGAGCCGGGCAAGGCGTGGCCGGCCGAGGCCAAGGGCCAGGGCGCCAAGGGCTCCGACCAGGTCGCCGCCAGCGTCAAGGGCACCGAGGGCGCGATCGGTTACGTCGAGCTCTCCTACGCCGAGAACTCCGAGCTCCAGAAGGCCAAGGTGGCCAACGGCAGCGGCGAGTTCGTCGAGCTGACCCCGGAGAGCGCGGCCAAGACGGTCGAGACCGCCGAGATCACCGGCACCGGCAACGACCTCAAGCTCTCGATCGACTACGCCACCAAGACGCCGGGCGCCTACCCGATCGTCCTGGTCACGTACGAGATCACCTGCGAGAAGGGTCTGCCCGCCGAGGACGCCAAGCTGGTCAAGGCCTTCCTGACCTACACCGCCAGCGACGCGGGCCAGAAGGCGCTGACCGACCTGGGCTACGCCCCGCTGTCGGGCGACCTGCTGGTCAAGGTCCGCTCCGCCGTCGAGGCCATCTCCTAGTCACCGATGACGACCAAAGTCGAAATTCGCGAGGGCGGACCGGCCACGAGCCGGCCCGCCCCGCGGCGCACCTCCAGTGAGGGCCTGTTCCGCTGGCTGTCCACCGGTTCGGGCATCGTCCTGCTGGGCATCATGGCGGCCATCGCGGTCTTCCTCGTCGCCGAGGCGATCCCCGCGCTGTCCGCCAACAAGGCCAACTTCTTCACGGAGCTGACCTGGGACCCCAACGGCAGCCTGGTGTTCGGCATCGGCGCGCTCGCGTTCGGCACCGTGCTCAGCTCGGCGATCGCGCTGGTCATCGCCACGCCGGTCGCGGTGGGCGTCGCGCTGTTCATCTCCCACTACGCGCCGCGCAAGCTGGCGGCGGGCCTGGGCTACCTGATCGACCTGCTGGCCGCGGTGCCGAGTGTGATCTACGGCCTGTGGGGCGTGGCGTTCCTGGTGCCGCTGCTGAAGACGCCGTCGGAGTGGCTGAACGCCACGTTCGGCTGGTTCCCGCTGTTCGCCGGTGACGGTGCGATCGGCGGCAAGACCATGCTCGCGGGCGGCATCGTCCTGGCGATCATGATCCTGCCGATCATCGCGGCCATCTCCCGCGAGGTCTTCCTCCAGGCTCCCAAGATGAACGAGGAGGCCGCGCTCGCCCTCGGCGCCACCCGCTGGGAGATGATCCGGATGGCCGTGCTGCCGTTCGGCCGTCCCGGCGTGATCAGCGCCGCGATGCTCGGCCTGGGCCGCGCGATGGGCGAGACGATCGCGGTGGCGCTGATCTTCCCGGCGACGTTCGGCATCAGCTTCCAGATCCTCACCCCGCAGGGCAACAGCATCGCCGCCAACATCGCCAACGGCTTCGGCGAGGCGGGCGACATCGGCCGGGGCGCGCTGATCGCCTCCGGTCTCGTGCTGTTCGTCATCACCCTGCTCGTCAACATGGCTGCTCGCATGATCATCAACCGACGCAAAGAGTTCATGAAGGCCGGCACATGACCACCATCCAGCACATCTCGACCGGCCGCCGGGTCAAGGACCGCATCGTCCAGGGCCTGGTCTATCTGGCGTTCGCGCTGGCCGTGGTGCCGCTCGTCTCCGTGCTCTGGCTGGTGATCTCCAACGGCCTGGCGCGCTTCGACATGGAGTTCCTCACCCACTCGATGCGCAACATCGGCGCACGCGACGCGGGCGGCGGCGCCTACCACGCCATCATCGGCACCCTGGAACAGGTTCTGCTGGCCTCGGTGATCTCGGTCCCGATCGGCCTGCTGACCGCCATCTACCTGGTGGAGTACGGCAACGGCGGCCGGCTCAGCCGGGCCATCAGCTTCTTCGTCGACGTCATGACCGGCATCCCCTCGGTGGTCGCCGGTCTGTTCGTGCTGGCGTTCTGGATCCTGTTCCTGGGCATGCCCTACTCGGGTTTCGCGGGCGCGATGGCGCTGTCGATCCTGATGATGCCGACCGTGGTGCGGTCGGCCGAGGAGATGCTCCGACTGGTGCCGGGCGACCTGCGCGAGGCCTCGTACGCGCTGGGCGTGCCCAAGTGGCGCACGATCGTCAAGGTCGTGCTGCCGACGGCGCTCACCGGCATCATCACCGGCGTCATGCTGGCCGTGGCCCGCGTGGCCGGCGAGACCGCGCCGCTGCTGCTGACCGTCTTCTTCACCGACTCCATCAACAACGACCCGTTCAGCGGGCCGCAGATGGGGCTCCCCCTCTTCGTGTTCGACCAGGCGGCGCGTCCCAACGACACCGCCATCGACCGGGCCTGGACCGGAGCCCTCACGCTCATTCTGATCGTCATGCTGTTCAACCTGGTGGCGCGCCTGATCGCCTGGTGGCGCTCGCCCGCCAGGGGCCGATAGGGGGAACTCCGCGACATGTCCAAGCAAATCCAGGTCTCCGGACTCGACGCCTACTACGGCGGGCACAAGGCCATCGAGGATGTCTCGATGACCATCGAGCCGCGCTCGATCACGGCCTTCATCGGCCCGTCCGGGTGCGGCAAGTCGACGTTCCTGCGCACCCTCAACCGCATGCACGAGGTCATCCCGGGCGCGCGAGTCGAGGGCAAGGTGCTGCTCGACGGCGAGGACCTCTACGCCCCCACGGTCGAGCCCGTCTCGGTGCGCCGCATGATCGGCATGGTCTTCCAGCGGCCCAACCCGTTCCCCACCATGTCCATCTACGAGAACGTGGCCGCCGGCCTGCGCCTCAACGGCCGCGTCTCCAAGTCCGAGATGGACGGCGTGGTCGAGGAGTCGCTCAAGGGCGCCAACCTCTGGAACGAGGTCAAGGACCGGCTCAGCAAGCCCGGCGCCGGCCTGTCCGGCGGTCAGCAGCAGCGGCTGTGCATCGCCCGCGCGATCGCGGTCAAGCCGCAGGTGCTGCTCATGGACGAGCCCTGCTCGGCCCTCGACCCGATCTCCACGCTGGCGATCGAGGACCTGATGGCCAAGCTCAAGGACGACTACACGATCGTCATCGTCACCCACAACATGCAGCAGGCCGCCCGGGTGAGCGACCGCACCGCGTTCTTCAACCTGGCCGAGCAGGGCAAGCCCGGCAAGGTCATCGAGATGGACGAGACCTCCCGCATGTTCACCAACCCCTCCGAAAAGGCCACCGAGGACTACATCACCGGGCGCTTCGGCTGATGATCGACCAGGCGGCAAGCACGGTGAACGGGGATACGCGGACGAAACCCGTACTCCTCATCGCCGACCCCGATGCCGAGGTCGTGCAGGATGTCGCCGCCGCCCTCGAACGCGAGGGCGTCGCGGTCACGGGCGCCCCCGACGGCGCCCAGGGGCTGCTCCAGGCAGGCGCGCTGCAGCCGGACGTGGTGCTGGTCTCGGCGACCCTCCCGGTGATCGACGCGGTCGACTTCGTTCAGGCGGTACGGCGCTCCCGGGTCGTGCCCGTCCTTCTCGGCGTCGGTGAGGGGCACGCCGAGCAGGCGGTGCGCGCGCTCGCCGCCGGCGCCGCCGCGTGCGTGGCCCGCCCGTACCGGGTGCCGGAGCTGCTGCCGTTCATCCACGCCGCGTCCCCGGAGGCGCGCAAGGTGCTCGCCGTCGGCGGCGTGGAGCTGGACGTGCACGCCTATCAGGTACGGGTCGACGGGCGGATCGTGCATCTGCCGTTGCGCGAGTTCGAGCTGCTGCACTATCTGATGCGCAACGCGGACCGGACGGTCACCCGCGAGCAGATCATGCGCCACGTGTGGCACGCGGCGGCCAGCACGTCGACCAACACGATCGCGGTGCACGTCAAGCGGCTGCGGGCGCGGCTGGGCGACGACGACGACCGGCTCATCCAGACCGTGCGCGGCGTCGGCTACCGGCTGGTCACGCCCGGCACTTCCGGAACGACCGCATGATCCGCGTGGTCACCCCTTCGACGGTCGCGATCCCGTAACCGGCCTCCGGGCTGCCCTCGGTGAGCACCGCGATCGCGTAGTCGTGGCCGCGGGCGCGCAGCAGGCCGGCGCTGACGACGGCCCAGCGCTTGGTCGAGACGCGCTTCAGCCAGCCGTTCTTCAGCGCCACGCGGTCGCCCCGGCACCTGGCGGTGCTGATGCCCCAGTTCTGGCCGTCGATCACGCCGCCCATGAGCCTGAGCACCTGTTCGCGGTCCGCGGCGGGCAGCGCACTGCGCTCCGCGACGAGCGCCCGCATGAGCCGGACCTGGTCCTCGGCCGACGTCCGCGTGATGCCCCAGCAGTAGAGGTCGACGCACGAGCCGGGCACGCCCGCCGTGTGGCGCAGGCCGAGCTTCCGTCCCGCCCGGGTGAAACCGGGCGCGCCGCCGATGCGCAGCCACAGCCGGTCGGCGGCGTGGTTGTCGCTGTAGCGGATCATCAGGTCGGCGTCCCGCCTGACCTGCGCGGGAAGCTTCTTCCACGCGGTACGCAGCAGCAGCGCGGCGAGGATCTGGACCTTGGCGGTGCTGGCGGTGATGAGCCGCTCGCCGCGGTGATAGCGATACTGCCTCCCGGTGGTCAGGTCCTTGACCATCGCGGTGACGGGCCCCGGCCGGCCGGCCAGGAAGCGGTCCAGCAGGGCGGTGACGCGCTTGGCGTCGACGCGCGGCGCCTTGCGACGGGCCGCCCGCCTGCCGCCGGGCGCGGGGACCGGCGGCCCGAGCGCCTCGGCGGCCCGCCCGGGGCCCGTCACCGCGCGCGTCACGCCCTGCCGGGGCGCCGCGGCGGCGGCGCCGGTGGGGAGGCTCGAGACAGCGTGGGGAGTCAGCAGGGCGAACGCCAGGACGATTCGTGACAATGCGCGCCCCCGGCCCGCGATCATTCGAGCATTATCACGAAATGTCAGGCTGGCGCGCTAGGAGCTGGTGGCGACCACTTTCGCGATCGAGTCGTCGTCGCAGGTCGCCCAGAAGTCGCCCACGACGTCCTCCAGGTGCCCGAGCGAGTCGGCCTGGAACAGCACGTCCTGATATTTCGTGATGTCGTAGTGGGTGGTACCCATCGCCGCCACGTCCAGCGGCCGGATGTCCATCCCCCTGAACTCCTCGATCTCCCCGTACGAAGACAGAATCCCCGCCCCGTACGCCCGCAGCTCACCGCCCTCCCGCATCACGCCGAACTCCAGCGTGAACCAGAACACCTTCGAGACGAACTCCAGCGCCTCCTCGCCCTCCACCCGGCGCGCCGCCTGGCCCGCCAGCCGGTAGAGCGCCGCGTAACGGTCACTGGCCAGCGCGTTGGCGTGCCCGATCACCTCGTGCACCACGTCCGGCTCCGGCGTGTAGAACGGCACGGAATGGTGGCGGATGTACTGCGTCGAGTGGAAGTACCCGTCGGCCAGCACCCCGTAGAAGTCGCGCAGCGGCACCAGCCCGGCAGCCGGTAGGTAGCGGAACCCGGTGAGCGGTTCGAGCAGCTCGCTCACCTCCTGGAGCTGCGGGATCCGCTCACGCGGCAGCCCCAGCCGCTCGACCCCGGCCAGATACTCGGCCGTGGCGTAGGCGCGGTGCTTGACGCCCAGTTCCCTGGTGACCAGCGCCCAGACCTCGTGCTCCTGCTCGGTGTACTCGGCGACGGGGATCGGCTCCCCACGCCGATGGTTGACCGCCAGCCCGGCGATCGCGTTGCGCCGCGCCCGATACACCGGATCGGCGAACCCCGGGTGCGACGAGGCCAGCTCGACCACCACCGAGCCGTCGTCCTGGGTAGCGATCGGGGCGAAGTACTGTGCTTCCTCGAACATGTCTCAGATGACAGCAAGTCCCCAGATCCCTGGCAAGAGCGCGCAGTTTCCCTGCGCGATACGCTGGATTTCGTACGACTTTTGCTGGTATTTCTAGTCGAATCGCACAGCCTTCGAGGAGGCCGCCGTGGACGATCTCGACGCCCGACTGCTCGTCACCATGCGGGCCCACCCGCGAGTCGGCCTGACCGAGCTCGCCCGCCTGCTCGGCGTCGCCCGCGGCACCGTACAGGCCCGGGTGGACAAGCTCACGGCCCGCGGCGTGATCCAGGACTTCGGCCCCACCGTGTCACCCGCCCACGCGGGACACCCCATCCTGGCGTTCGTGTGGCTGCAGATCGCCCAGGGCCGGCTGGCGGAGGCCGTCGAGTCGTTGCGCGCCGTGCCGCAGATCCTGGAGGCCCACGGCACCAGCGGCCAGCACGACCTGCTCTGCCGCGTGGTCGCCACCAGCACCGACCACCTCCAGGAGATCATCGCGCACATCCTGACCTCCCCCGCCGTGCAGCGCACCGACTCCACCATCGCCCTCTCCACCCAGATCCCGTACCGGATCGAACCCCTGCTCCAAGCCCGCTGATAGCATCCCCCCGGCCCTCGCCGCCGTCGGCCGTGAGCCGCGCGGGGCTGCCCCGGTGCCCGTCACCAGGAGCTCACCGCCCTGGGCGAGGGCCGTGGCCGGACGCCCGCCGCGCACCCGCCACGCCAGGAAGCAGCACACCTGATCGGGGACACCGCATGACCAACCCGCCCACCCCCGCTGGGGACTTCGGAGGGCCCCCGGGGGACGACGCCACCTCGCCACCGGTCCTGGACGCCACCTCACCACCGGTTCTGGGCGACCCCGGGACCACGCCCCCCGCCGGCACCAGGCCACCCACCGACACCACGCCACCGGACACGCCCGCCCCCTGGTCACCCCCGGACCAGCCTGGCGAGCCCCCGCCGACGCCGTGGTCCGGCCCCTCGTCCCCACCGGCGCCCTTCCCCCCACCCCACGGAACGCCACCTCCCCCGCCACCCGGCCAGCCGATGCCGCCCGGGCACGTCGGTCCGCCCCTGTCCGGTCAGCCGATGCCGCCACCGCCGGGGCAGCCGTCTCCGCAACCGTGGAACCCGTACGGGCCGCCACCATCGCCCAACACCGGACCGCCTCTGCCCTCGCCCCCACAGGGACCGGCCCCCTACGAGCCCGCCCCGTACGTCGCCGTCCCCCACGAGCCCGCCCCGTACGGCGCCGCACCCGACAAGCCGGCCCCGTACGAGCCCGCCCCATACAAGCCAGCACCGTACGAGCCTCTCCCGTACGGGCCTGTGCAGCCGAACAGCGGTCCGCCCGCGTACCGGCCACCCGCAGCCCGGGAGACTGCCCCGCGCGGCTCGGCCCCGCAGGCGCAGCTGTACCTCCGGGGGAAGGCGGGAACGGCTCCAGGCCAAGGGCCGTGGGGCGGCCAGCCCCAGCAACCGCCGCCTCGGCGCAAGGGCAAGACCGCCCTCATCGCAACCTTCAGCGCACTGGCCCTGCTCGGGACGGGCGGCGGCATCGCCTGGTACGTGACGCAGTCCGGCACCCCGGACCCGGTGGCCGCGACCAGCCCCGACCCCCAGAAGCCCGAGGAGCCGAAGAAGGCCGAGCCCGGGGTGCCCGAATGGTCGGTGCCCCTCGCCGGGCACGGCACCATGGACTTCACCGCCGGCATGGCGTTCGCCAGTTGGCTGACCGACACCACGGTCATCAGGGCCCAGAAGGACGCCGTCCTCGCCTACGCCCTGAACACCGGCAAACAAGCCTGGAACCTCCCCGCCCCCGGCAAGCAGCTCTGCGGTGCCACCCCGGAGCTGTCCGAGAACGCCGCCGCCATTGCGTACATGACCGAAGGCCGCTGCGACCAGCTCGCCGGTCTCGACGCCGCCACCGGCAAGCTCACCTGGAAGACCGGGATCTCGTCCGAGAAGAGCTCCCTGAGCGGATCGCTGACGGTGCCGACCATCATGTCGACGGCGAACATGGCCGTCGTCCAGGTCGACGACACGCTCACCAGCTACCGGCTCTCCGACGGCGGCAAGGCCTGGACCTGGTCCCCCCGGAAGGGCTGCTACCTGAAGGACGCCAACTCCGCCCCCGACCGCGTGGTGGTCCTGCTCGACTGCGATGGCGGCAAGCGCAACAGTGTCCAGGTCCTGCACCCGGCGACCGGCCGCGTCGCCGGCAAATACCCCATCGGCGACATCCCACTGATGAACGGCGTCCTGTCGGCGAAGCCGATCGTCATCCATCGCAAGGCCCGCAGCGGCGACGTGTTCACCGTGTACGCGTCGACGGGCAAGGTGAGCGAGTTCAACGCGGGCAGCGCCGACATGCGCACCCTCAACAGCGTCGCGCTCGTCCGGGGCGGCCACGAACGCCGCGCGTACGCGGTGCACGGCGACCGCCTCTACCTGGCGACCAAGCTGGAGCACCTGCCCAAGGACGGAGGCGGCTACCGCAACAAGGCTCTCGCCTTCGACCTCAAGACCGGCCGCCGCCTCTGGCAGTCGACGGGCACCGGCAAGACGACGCTCTCCTTCATCCGCGCCGACGAACAGGGACTCCTGGCCCTGGAGGTCGGCGACTGGCGCGAGCTCGCCCCCCGCCTCGTCCGCTTCGACCCCGCCAGCGGCAAAGCCCAGGAACTCGCGACACTCCCCCTGAAATACGGCACCGAGGCCGACCGTGGCCAGGTGTACGAGCGCGACGGCGCGGTCATCATCGTCCCCTGGACCTCAGTGGTCAGCAAGAACGCGGTGAGCTACATCGACACGAACCAGTCCTGACCAACCGACTCCGTACGTGGTGACGGACCGGGCCAGTAGTTACGCCGGGTCCGTCACCACCAGAAGCCGGCCCTGAAACACGAAAAGGCCCCCAGTCTCCTGGAAGCCATATCGTGAACGTAGAGAAGGCCCCGACAAATCTGTCGGGGCCTTCTCCTGAAAGATTGTCCGGCGGTGACCTACTCTCCCACACCCTCCCGAGTGCAGTACCATCGGCGCAGGGAAGCTTAACTTCCGGGTTCGGAATGTAA